>DATIUN010000001.1:0-1742 GCA_035466795.1 Azonexus sp.
CATCGTAGGCGCAGAGTACCTGACAGGGCGCCATCGACTTGGTCGCAATTCCCCAGTAGCCTGCGGTGGCGTTATGGACCGAATTGTGAAAACGGGTCGGCGAAATCTGGCGGTCGTCAGTCGCCAGTTGTTCGCACAGGGCATGGCAGTTGTAACCGTCGGCGCCGGAAGCGCTGAACACGGTGGCCAGGGTGCCGACATCGGCGTCGGCCCGGGTAGCTGCCTCGAGCCCGACGGCCAGGGTCAGTTTGACGATGCGACTGGCGCGGCGGCGTTCAGCCGGCGGCAGGATGTCCGGCGCCGGCAGTACGGAAGCGGCTGTAGTGAACGGCTGTTCGCCGCGCAAAACAGCGCGGGCGGTCGGCCAGTCGGGCATGCCGGGGCCGAGAAAGCCGATGCCTTCGACCCAGGCAGCAAGCGGAATTTGCGTCATTGGGCAATCCCCAGAACGAGGCTGCAGTTACTGCCGCCGAAACCGAAGGAATTGCTCAGGGCACGCCGCAGCTTGCCGGGACGCGCTCGCAGCAAATATTGCAGGGGTATGCCCGGGTCGAGCGTTTGAGTATGCGGGCTGCCCGGCAGAAAATCGTTGGCAAGGGCCAGCGCGCAGATGACGGCTTCGATAGCGCCGGCTGCGCCCAGCGTATGGCCGGTGGCGCCCTTGGTCGAACTGCAGGCGACGCGGTCGCCGAACAACGCGGCAACTGCCTTGCCTTCGGCCGTATCATTGGCCGGCGTCGCGGTGCCGTGCAGGTTGACGTAGTCGATGTCGGCCGGCGTCAGGCCGGCCGAGCGCAACGCCGCTTCCATGGCCAGCCGGGCACCGAGACCTTCCGGATGCGGCGACGACATGTGATAGGCGTCGCTCGACTCGCCGCTGCCGAGCAGCAGCAGCGCACCTGGTTCCAGGATCTCAGGCGCCCGTTCGAGCAGCGCGAAGGCTGCGCCCTCGCCGATCGAAATGCCGTTGCGCGCCGCGTCGTAGGGCCGGCACGGCGTGGATGAAGTCAGTTGCAGCGAGGCGAAGCCGTAGAGTGTGGTCAGGCACAGCGAATCGACACCGCCGACCAGCGCGGCATCGATGGTGCCACAGGCCAGTTGGCGCGCGGCGGCGGCGAAGACCTTGGCGCTCGATGAGCAGGCCGTGGATATCACCATCGCCGGGCCTTCGAGTCCGAAATATTCCCGCGCGAATTCGCCCAGCGAAAAGGTGTTGTGCGTGGTGCGGTAGTTGAAATCGCCGGGCAAGGCGCCGCTATCCGGGTCGCGGCGGCGGTAGGCCAGTTCGGTCTGCAGGATGCCGGCGGTGCTGGTGCCGAGGAAAATGCCAACACGGGTCTTGCCGTAACGGGCGATGACGTCGCGCACACGCCCGGCGAAACCGTCGGCCTCCAGAGCAAGCTGCGCCAGCCGGTTGTTGCGGCAATCGTAGCGGGCCAGCATTTCTGGCAGTTTTTGCGCGTCGACCGCAGCAACCTCGCCGATCCAGGTATCCAGCCTCACCGTCTCGAAAGCACAGGGTGTCAGGCCGCTGCGATCTTCGCGCAATCCGGCCAGCAGTGCATCAAGTCCGTGGCCCAGACACGTGGTCGCGGTATAGGAGGAAATGAGCAGTGGGGTCACGGCAGGCATCCATTCGATCAGGCCAGCATTTTAGACCGGAACCCTGGCGACCAGCATGATGTTGGCAAAGGGTTTGCCTTCGCTCATCGGCAGGCTCTCGACCTGAAAGCCGAGACTCC
>DATIUN010000002.1:0-5969 GCA_035466795.1 Azonexus sp.
CCACGTGCCGCGCGTATGCTGGTTGAAGCCCATGGTCCAGAACGAGGTCACCTTGATCTTGGGGTCGGCATACAACTCGGCCAGCGCCTTGAGATCCTTCACCGAAACGCCGGAGAGCTTGGATACAGACTCGGCCGTGTAGTCGGAAACGAATTTCTTGTACTCGTCAAAAGTAATCGCCTCGGACTTGCCGGTATCACCCTTTGGTTTGCCGTCAGCGCCCGGGTAGCCGTTGCTCGTTGCATCCTTTTCAAGCGCGTGCGTCGGACGCAGACCATAACCGATGTCGGTGGCGCTCTTCTTGAAGTTGATGTGCTTGTCGACAAACGCCTGATTCACCTTGCCGTTCTGGATGATGTAGTTGGCGATGTAATTGAGGATCGCCAAATCAGTCTGCGGCGTGAAGATCATCGGGATATCGGCCAGTTCGTACGAACGATGTTCGAAAGTCGACAGCACGGCGACCTTGACATTCTTGTTCGAGAGCTTGCGATCGGTGACCCGCGTCCACAGGATCGGATGCATCTCGGCCATGTTCGAGCCCCACAGCACGAAGGCATCGGCGTGCTCGATATCATCGTAGCAACCCATCGGTTCGTCGATGCCGAAGGTACGCATGAAGCCGGCAACGGCCGAGGCCATGCAGTGGCGCGCGTTGGGGTCGATGTTGTTGGTGCGGAATCCGGCCTTCATCAGCTTGGCGGCAGCATAGCCATCCCAGACCGTCCACTGGCCCGAGCCGAACATGGCGAGGCCGTTCGGCCCCTTGGCCTTCAGTGTCGCCTTGGCCTTTTCTTCCATGATGTCGAACGCCTGCTTCCAGGTAATCGGCGCGAACTCCCCGTTCTTGTCGTACTTGCCGTCCTTCATGCGCAGCATCGGCGTCTTGACGCGATCTGCACCGTACATGATCTTGGACAGGAAATAGCCCTTGATGCAGTTGAGGCCGCGATTGACTGGCGCCTCCGGGTCGCCCTGGGTGGCCACCACGCGACCATCCTGCGTGCCGACCAGCACACCGCAACCGGTACCGCAGAAACGGCACGGTGCCTTGTCCCAGCGGATTTCGTCCTTCTGGGGCGCGGCCACCGCGCTGGCACCGGGCAAGCCGGCCGCCGAAATGGCCGCCGCTGCTGCGTTGGCCTTGATGAAATCCCGTCGATTGAGTTTCACGCCGCTACCTCCTCGGTATCTGACTTGTCGTCGCTATATTGATAAACCATGGCCACCGACGCGACTCCGGGGATGCCATGAAGCGCCACATAGGAATTGGCGGCCGATTCGGTATCGTCGTCCTCGAGGGTGACAACGACCTTTCCCAGCGGGCTGCGGGCATGGATTTCCACCCCCGGCATCCGGGCCAATGCCGCGCACGCCTCGTCGAGACGCGCGGGAACGATATGCACGATGGCGCTTGAAATATTCATTGAGTTCAATCCTCTTCGCCCGCAGCTCACAGTCAGCGAGCACCCTACCTGATAGCATGATCCCGATCCGTGCACGCATTCCGTTGATTTGTATCAACTCCCATGTTTTTTCCTGATAATTAGTTCCACTGCCCGATGGCAACTAATACTTTTGAACTAGCACAGCAAGCGAGGCACCGCGATAGGCCTTGCCTATCAAGCTCATTCCCTGATTCAATTGGCTCAATGCCACAACCCGAACTATCATTAACTCGTTGCAATTCATCAACCAAGGAGAAAACCCCATGTCGCTCATCAATACCCAGGTTCAACCGTTCAAGGCCCAGGCGTTCCACAACGGCAAGTTCGTCGAAGTCACGGAAGAAAGCCTGAAGGGCAAGTGGTCCGTCCTGATCTTCATGCCGGCCGCATTCACCTTCAACTGCCCGACCGAAATCGAGGATGCCGCTGACAACTACGCCGAGTTCCAGAAGGCCGGCGCCGAGGTGTACATCGTCACCACCGACACCCATTTCTCGCACAAGGTCTGGCACGAAACCTCGCCGGCTGTCGGCAAGGCCAAGTTTCCGCTGGTCGGCGACCCGACCCACGCACTGACCAACGCCTTCGGCGTGCATATTCCGGAAGCCGGTCTGGCACTGCGCGGCACCTTCGTGATTGACCCGGAAGGCTTCATCAAGACCATGGAGGTCCATGACAATGCCATCGCCCGCGACGTCAAGGAGACCCTGCGCAAGCTGAAGGCCGCCCAGTACGTGGCTGCGCACCCGAACGAAGTCTGCCCGGCCAAGTGGCAGGAAGGCGCCAAGACCATCGCCCCGTCGCTCGACCTGGTCGGCAAGATCTAAGCCTTAACGCGAACCACCAATCCGCTCCCGCTTCGGGGGCGGTGCGGATTCCAGTCAAAAGGGGCCGGTGAGCCCCTTTTCACTGAAATTCTCAAAAAAGGGAGAACAGCATGCTCGACGCAAACATCAAGTCCCAACTCAAGGCCTATCTCGAAAAGCTGCAGACGCCGATCGAACTCGTCGCCTCGCTCGACGAGAGTGCCGCGGCGCAGGAAATGCGGGGCCTGCTGACCGACATCTCCGAATTGTCGACAAAAGTCAGCCTGCGCGAAGACGGCGACGCCGCACGGCGCCCCTCGTTCGCCATCGGCCGCCCCGGCGAAACGGCGCGCATCAGCTTCGCCGGCCTGCCGATGGGACACGAATTCACCTCGCTGATCCTTGCCCTGTTGCAGACCGGTGGCCACCCGCCCAAGGTCGACGCCGACGTGATCGAGCAGATCAAGGCGCTGCCGGGCAATTTCCGTTTCGAAACCTACATTTCGCTGTCCTGCCACAACTGCCCGGACGTCGTGCAGGCGATGAACCTGATGGCCGTGCTCAATCCCGGCGTCAGCCACGTGATGATCGACGGCGCGCTGTTCCAGGGCGAAGTCGAGGAGCGCCAGATCATGGCGGTGCCGACCATGTACCTGAACGGCGAGGAATTCGGCGCCGGCCGGATGAGCATCGAGGAAATCATCGCCAAACTGGACACTGGCGCCGCCGCCCGCGATGCAGAACGGCTCAGCGCCAAGGACGCCTTCGACGTGCTCGTCGTCGGCGGCGGGCCGGCCGGCGCCGCGGCTGCCATCTACGCTGCGCGCAAGGGCATCCGCACCGGCCTGCTGGCCGAGCGCTTCGGCGGCCAGGTCATGGACACGCTGGCCATCGAGAACTTCATCTCGGTCAAGGAGACCGACGGCCCGAAGCTGGTCATGGGCCTGGAAGAACACGTCAAGGACTACGACGTCGACATCATGAACCTGCAACGCGCCACGCAGCTAAAAACCGGCGACCTCGTCGAGGTGACGCTGGAAAACGGTGCCGTGCTCCGCAGCAAGTCGGTCATCCTCGCCACCGGCGCCCGCTGGCGCGAAATGAACGTGCCGGGCGAGCAAGAGTATCGCGGCAAGGGCGTCGCCTACTGCCCGCACTGCGACGGCCCGCTGTTCAAGGGCAAGCGCGTCGCGGTGATCGGCGGCGGCAACTCGGGCGTCGAGGCGGCGATCGACCTCGCCGGCATCGTCGGCCATGTCACGCTGCTCGAGTTCGACAGCAAGCTGCGCGCCGACGCGGTGCTCCAGCGCAAGCTGTTCAGCCTGCCCAATGTGACGGTATTCACCAGCGCGCTGACGACCGAAGTGACGGGTGCCGACGGCAAGGTCAACGGCCTGGTTTACAAGGACCGCAACACCGAGGAAATGAAGCGCATCGACCTCGAGGGCGTCTTTGTCCAGATCGGCCTGCTGCCCAACACCGACTGGCTGAAGGGTACACTCAACCTGTCGAAATTCGGCGAAATCGAGATCGATGCCAAGGGCCAGACCTCAGTGCCCGGCGTCTTCGCGGCCGGTGACTGCACGACGGTGCCCTACAAGCAGATCGTCATCGCCATGGGCGCCGGCGCCACTGCCTCGCTCAGCGCCTTCGACCACCTGATCCGCACCTCGGCCCCGGCCTGAGCGTCCGGTCCACAAAAAATGGCCGCCACGGTCGACCGGCCGTGGCGGCCATTTCCTTGTGTTCAGTTCCCGCTCAGTCGCTTGCCGAACGAAACCGCATAGGCCGGCGAACGGAACTTGAGCACCGGGTCGTCGGTCGGCGCAATGCCGTCGGTCATGACCAGCGGATCGTAATTGATCGCCTCGCAGGCGCCGCCCTTCTGCGGCATCGCGGCGCTGAGGCTCAGCGTCCCGGCCTTGATTTCCTTGCGCCCGGCCGGCCACAGCAGCGTCGGGTTGTCTTCCGGATCACCCGGCTGGCCGATGGTGACCAGCATGTCCCAGCGCACCGGCCCCTGCTGGGTGCGGCTGATCAGCGCCGGTTCAAGGAAATTCGCACCGGCCGTCTTCAATTCTTCGTCGCTCAGGCGCTTCTCGCCGTCCTGCGGCACGAAGCGCCAGCGCACCAGCGTCGTCTTGTCGCCCTGGCCGACGAACTTGAAGGTGTGGATGCCCCAGAAGGCGCTGTTGGCATAGCTGACCGGTGGATTGTTGGCGGCCAGGTACTCCGATTGCGCGAGGTTGTCCGGATGGCTGGCCTTGAAGGCCTTCATCTTTTCCGGGTCGGGCTTGCCGGTGGCGGGATCTGGCTGCAGCGCGCGCATCAGGTCGAGAAAGGTCTGCGGACTGGCGGCCCCGAACATCGGCGTGTTGAGCATTGCCATCTGGTGCACAGCGCCGCTGCGCAACTGGAACTGCAGCGCCATGCCGCGGACGTTCTTCGCCGTGTCCGGCACCTTGGGATTGCCGCCAGTCACCGAGAAACGCGCGACCACCGGAACCGGCTTGCCGGAAAACAGCTCGGAACGGCTGTAGGCGGCTGCTTCCTTGGACCCCACGAATTCGCCGAGCGCACAAGTGCCCTTGATGTGGTTGCGCCGCTCGCCCTTGTTGACGCCGAAAACCCCTTCGATCGCGCTGACCACTTCCGGCGCCGACACTTCCTGGTCCGCCGCGCTGGCGAACGGGGCGCCGAGCGCCAACACGCCGGCAACCGCATAGTGCGGCAACATTTTCTTGTACATGGTTATTTTCCTCTGTGGGTTGTGGGACTACTTGTGTTCGAGTTGATCGTAGACAGCCGTCGCGACGCGCGCCAGTTCCCCCTTGTCGATGCCGGCCGACAGCGCATAGCCGAACTTGCCATCGACCCAGTAGAACACATTGACCGGACCTTCCTTGGCGAAGCGGAATCCGGTGTCGTGGTTGGTCGTGTTTTCAGTCGTCACGTACAAGGTCAGGCGCTGGCCGCTGGCGTCATGGTACATGAACTGGGCGACCGGGCCGCTGTTGCCGGGGAGCAGGCGACCGCCGATCAGTTCGTAGCCGATGGCGCCAAGCTTGGGCGGAGTGACCGGGGTGCCGAGGCGCTTGGACAGCCACTTGACCAACTGGTCTTCCTGGTCGGCAGTGACTTCGACGGGCCGGCGTACATCGGGGCTGTAGACCACATGCGCCACCGCCGCCTGGCGCGGCAGCGGCGTCATATGGACCATCTGTTCGCCGCCCTGATAGCGGGCATGTCCGAGCCAGCCCGCAGCGCCGCCGATCACGGCAATGACCACGCCGGCGGCGAAGCGCTGCAAGGACCAGCGCGACAAAAATGGCTGTTTTTTCGCGTCGACCGCGACCGGCGGCTTGGCGGCAAGCCGCCGCAGGCTGGCCGGGATTTCCTCGTCGAGGACCGGATCGTAATGCTGGCGCAGGGCATCGCGCTGCGCGCGATAGGCGCGCACCCGCGCCGCCGCCTCGGGCTGCGCCGCCAGGTAGTTTTCGACCTCGGCCCGGCGCGTTTCCGGCAACTCGGCATCGACGTAGGCGTGGAGGTCGGCTTCGGTGATCGCTTGTTTGCTCATCTGACGACTCGCAGGTTGGTTGAAGGCGGCCGCCCGTCAAGGATCAGCCGCAGGCGTTCGCGGCCGCGGGAAAGGCGCGACATGACGGTGCCGACCGGAATGCCCAGCGTGGCCGCCACTTCGTCGTAGCGCATT
>DATIUN010000003.1:0-44256 GCA_035466795.1 Azonexus sp.
ATCCAGGGTCGACCGCACCACTTCGCCGCCATGGCCGAAAACCACGACCAGTCTGGCCGGCGCCAGCGAACGCGCGGGATCGATCACATGCTGGGCCAGCGCCTTGCCGGCGACCGGGTGCAGCACCTTGGGCAAATTGGAATGCATCCGCTTGCCCTGACCGGCGGCGAGGATGACGACTTGTACAGGCATTTCAGCCATATTCGGACTCCGGAAACGACGAAGACGGCCGCTGGGGCCGCCTTCGCATTATCGCATGATGCTCTTTGGTCTTAGCGGGGCAGCGTCGAAGCACCCATCAGGAAGGCATCCACTTCGCGCGCACACTGGCGGCCTTCGCGGATCGCCCAGACGACCAGCGACTGGCCACGCCGCACGTCGCCGGCGGCATAGACCTTGGCGACATTGGTCGCATAGCAGCCTTCGCCGTCGGTCGTTGCGCTGGCATTTCCGCGATTGTCCTTGACGACACCAAATGCATCCAGGAGCGTGCCGACCGGGTTGGTGAAGCCCATGGCCAGGAAAGCGGCATCGCAGGGCAGGTCGAATTCCGACCCGGCGACCTCGACCATCCGGCCATCCTTCCATTCGACACGAACTGCCTCCAGCGCCCTGACGTTGCCCTTGCCGTCGTCGATGAAGCGCTTGGTCGCCACCGCGAAATCGCGCGTGCAGCCTTCATCATGCGACGACGAGGTACGCAGCTTGTACGGCCAGTACGGCCAGGTCAGCGCCTTGTTCTCCTGCTCCGGCGGCATCGGCATCAGTTCGAACTGGGTGACCGAAGCAGCGCCTTGGCGGTTGGAGGTGCCGACGCAGTCGGAGCCGGTATCGCCACCACCGATGACGACGACGTGCTTGCCCTTGACGTTGATCGGATTGGCGATGCCCTGCTGGACCTCCTTGTTCTGCGGAATCAGGAATTCGAGCGCGGCATGGATGCCCTTCAGTTCGCGGCCCGGCACCGGCAGGTCGCGCGGCACTTCGGCACCCGCGGCGAGAACCACTGCATCGAATTGTGCGGTCAACTGCGCTGCCGGGACGAATTCCTGCGCATCGCTGTGGATGCCCGCAGCCAATGCATCGCTGCCGACGATGACCCGCGTCTTGAAGGCAACCCCCTCGGCTTCCATCTGGGCGATACGGCGGTCGACCACGGACTTTTCCATCTTGAAGTCGGGAATTCCGTAGGCGAGCAAGCCCCCGAGGCGGTCGCTCTTTTCGAAGACGGTCACGTCATGGCCGACACGCGCCAGTTGCTGCGCGGCGGCCAGACCAGCCGGGCCGGAGCCGACGACGGCAATCTTCTTGCCGGTTCTGTTCTTCGGCGGCTGCGGCACGACCCAGCCCATTTCCCAGCCCTTGTCGATGATGAAATGCTCGATCGACTTGATGCCCACCGGCGCCGCGTTGATCCCCAGCGTGCAGGCGGCTTCGCAGGGAGCCGGGCAGATGCGGCCGGTGAAATCCGGGAAGTTGTTGGTCGAATGCAGCACATCCAGCGCCTGCTTCCAGTTGCCACGGTAAACCAGGTCATTCCAGTCAGGAATGATGTTGTTCACCGGACAGCCGTTGTTGCAGAACGGAATACCGCAATCCATGCAGCGCGCGCCCTGAATCTTGGCCTCTTCGTCGGACAGGGTATGGATGAATTCCTTGTAGTTTTTCAGGCGCTTCTCGACCGGCTCGTAAGCCTCGGAAAGACGCTCGAATTCCATGAATCCAGTCGGCTTGCCCATTATGCAGCCTCCTTCCGCTCGGCCGCTGCCATCTCGGTGAGGGCGCGCTTGTACTCGTGCGGATAAACTTTGACAAATTTCTCGCGCCAGGCATCCCAGTTGGCCAGGATGGCTGCCGCAGTCTTGCTGCCGGTGTATTCGGCATGACGGGTGACCAGCGCCTTGAGCTGGGTCTCGTCGGCCTGGCCGAGATGCAGCGGCTCGCCGGCGGCGTGACGGCCGGCCGGCAGCACTTTCTCGAGCGCGACCTGAGCCAGATTGCAGCGGTTCTTGAAGCTGCCATCCTCGTCCAGCACGTAAGCGATACCGCCCGACATCCCGGCCGCGAAATTGCGCCCCGTCATGCCGAGCACGACCACCGTACCGCCGGTCATGTATTCGCAGCCGTGATCGCCGACCCCTTCGACGACCGCCATGCCGCCCGAATTGCGAACCGCGAAACGCTCGCCGCCGACACCGGCGAAGAAGGCTTCACCATCGGTCGCGCCATACAGCACGGTGTTGCCGACGATGATGTTGTGCTGCGTGTCACCGCGGAAATCCGGACTCGGCTTGATGATGATGCGACCGCCCGACAGCCCCTTGCCGACGTAATCATTGCCCTCGCCGGTCAGTTCCAGTGTCACGCCCTTGGCGAGGAAGGCGCCGAAGCTCTGGCCGGCGGTGCCGGTCAGCTTGATGTGAATGGTATCGTCCGGCAGGCCGGCATTGCCGTAGCGGCGCGCCACCTCACCCGACAGCATGGTGCCGCAGGTGCGGTTGACGTTGATGATCTTCGTCTCGATCTGGACTTTCTGTCCCTTTTCGAGCGCCGGCCGGGCCTGCTCGATCAGCTTGTGATCGAGTGCCTTGGCGAGACCATGATCCTGATCTTCGGCGTGACGACGCGGCACCTCGGCCGGGACCGTCGGCTGATAGAATATTTTGCTGAAGTCCAGACCCCGGGCCTTCCAGTGCTCGATGCCGGCGCGCATATCGAGAAGGTCGGCGCGGCCGACCAGCTCATCGAACTTGCGAATGCCGAGCTGAGCCATGATCTCGCGTACTTCCTCGGCAACGAAGAAGAAATAATTGACGACATGTTCAGGCTGACCCGAGAAGCGCTTGCGCAATTCGGGATCCTGCGTGGCCACACCGACCGGACAGGTATTCAGATGGCACTTGCGCATCATGATGCAGCCTTCGACGACCAGCGGCGCGGTGGCGAAGCCGAATTCATCGGCACCGAGCAGCGCACCGACGACGACGTCGCGACCGGTCTTCATCTGACCATCGACCTGGACGCGGATACGGCTGCGCAGGCGGTTCAGCACCAGGGTCTGCTGGGTTTCGGAGAGCCCCAGTTCCCATGGCGTACCCGCGTGCTTGATCGACGACTGCGGCGATGCACCGGTGCCGCCATCGAAACCGGCGATCACGACATGGTCGGCCTTGGCCTTGGCGACACCGGCGGCGACGGTACCGACACCGACTTCGGAGACCAGCTTGACCGAGATCGAAGCCCGCGAGTTCGCGTTCTTCAGGTCGTGGATCAGCTGCGCCAGATCCTCGATCGAATAGATATCGTGGTGCGGCGGCGGCGAAATCAGGCCGACACCCGGCACCGAGTGACGCAGAAAGCCGATGTACTCGGACACTTTGTGTCCCGGCAGTTGCCCGCCTTCACCCGGCTTGGCGCCTTGCGCCATCTTGATCTGGATCTGGTCGGCGTTGACCAGATACTCGGTCGTCACGCCAAAGCGTCCGGAAGCGACCTGCTTGATCGCCGAGCGCAGCGAATCGCCGTCCTTCAGCGCCAGATCACGGGCGACACGGCTCTTGCCGATAACATCTGACAGCATGGTGCCACCCTTGACCGGCGCATAACGACTGGCATCCTCGCCGCCTTCGCCGGTATTCGACTTGCCGCCGATGCGGTTCATTGCAATCGCCAGCGTCGTGTGCGACTCGGTCGAGATGGCGCCCAGCGAGATGGCGCCGGTGGCAAAACGCTTGACGATCTCTTTGGCCGGTTCGACTTCTTCCAGCGGAATCGCCTGGCCTTGCGGCCTGAACTCGAACAGGCCGCGCAGCGTCAGGTGGCGCTTGGTCTGATCGTTGATCAGCGCGGCGTATTCCTTGTAGGTTTCGAACTTGCCCGAACGTGTCGCATGTTGCAGCTTGGCGATGGCATCCGGTGTCCACACGTGCTCTTCGCCGCGGATACGGAAAGCATATTCACCGCCAGCATCGAGCATGTTGGCGAGAACCGGATCGGTTGAAAACGCATCCTGATGCAGGCGGATCGCTTCCTCGGCAACCTCGAAGAGGCCGATGCCCTCGATGTTGGACGGCGTACCGGTAAAGTACTTCTCGACGAAATCCGTTTTCAGGCCGATGACCTCGAAGATCTGAGCGCCGGTGTAGGACATGTAGGTGGAAATGCCCATCTTGGACATGATCTTGCACAGCCCCTTGCCGATCGCCTTGATGTAGTTCTTGACGAACTTGTCGGCCTTCTCGGCATCGCCCTTGGCCAGCGCCTCGATGGTTTCGAGGGCCAGGTACGGGTGGACCGCCTCGGCGCCGTAGCCGCCGAGCAGCGCGAAGTGATGCGTTTCGCGCGCCGAACCGGTCTCGACCACGAGGCCGGCGCTGGTACGCAGGCCCTTCCTGACCAGATGCTGGTGAATCGCCGAAGTCGCCAGCAGCGCCGGAATGGCGACATGTCCGGCATCGACCTTGCGGTCGGAAACGATCAGGATGTTGGCCCCCGAACGCACGGCATCTTCGGCATCGGCCGCCAGCGACGCCAGACGGGCCTCGACGCCGGCCGCGCCCCACGCCACCGGATAGCAGATATCCAGTTCGAGTGAACGGAACTTGTTCGAGGTGTGCTTATCGATGTTGCGCAGCTTCTCGATTTCCGTGCAGGTCAGTACTGGCTGCGATACTTCCAGACGGATCGGCGGATTGATGTCGTGCGTATTCAGCAGGTTCGGCTTCGGTCCGATGAACGACACCAGCGACATGACCAGTTCCTCGCGGATCGGGTCGATCGGCGGGTTGGTGACCTGGGCGAACAGCTGCTTGAAGTACGTGTAAAGCGTCTTGTTCTTGTTCGACAGGACCGGCAGGGCCGAGTCCGTGCCCATCGACCCGGTTGCCTCCTCGCCGTTCTGGACCATCGGTTCGAGGATGACCTTGATGTCTTCCTGGGTGTAGCCGAAGGCCTGCTGGCGATCGAGCAGCGAGGCCGAGGAGGCGACGCAATATTCGTTGGCCGACGGCACCTCGTCGAGCTTGATGCGGATCTTCTCGATCCACTCGCGATACGGCTTGGCGTTGGCCAGCGAATCCTTGAGTTCCTTGTCGTCGATAATGCGACCCTGTGCCATGTCGATCAGGAACATCTTGCCCGGCTGCAGGCGCCATTTCTTGACGATCTTCTTTTCCGGTATTGGCAGCACGCCGGATTCGGAGGCCATGACCACCATGTCGTCATCGGTCACCAGATAACGGGCGGGACGCAGACCGTTGCGATCGAGCGTCGCGCCGATCTGGCGGCCATCGGTGAAAGCCACGGCGGCGGGGCCGTCCCACGGCTCCATCATCGGGGCATGGTATTCGTAGAAGGCACGACGGTTTTCATCCATCGTCGTGTGCTTTTCCCAAGCTTCCGGAATCATCAGCATCACGGCCTGGGCCAGCGAATAGCCGCCACCCATGACCAACAATTCAAGTGCGTTGTCGAAGGACGCGGAGTCCGACTGACCCGGGTAATGCAACGGCCAGACCTTCTTCAGGTCGTCACCGAGAAGCGGCGAGGAAATCGCCTGTTCACGAGCCTTGAACCAATTGACATTGCCGCGGACGGTATTGATCTCACCATTGTGGGCGATATAGCGGAACGGATGCGCCAAATCCCAGGTCGGGAAGGTGTTGGTCGAGAAGCGCTGGTGAACGAGGGCGAGCGCCGAAACGGTACGCTTGTCCTGCAAGTCGAGGTAATACACTCCAACCTGGTCGGCCAGCAACAGCCCCTTGTAGTTGACCGTACGGGCCGAGAAGGACGGCACGTAGAATTCCTTGCTGTGCTTGAGTTTGAGCGCCTTGATGTCGTTGGCGGCACGGCGGCGAATAATGTACAGCTTGCGCTCGAGCGCGTCGGTCACGAAGACATCCGGCCCGCGCCCGACGAATACCTGGCGGATCACCGGCTCCTTGGCCTTGACGGTCGGCGACATCGGCATGTCGTGATTGACCGGCACTTCACGCCAGCCGAGTAGAACCTGACCCTCGTCCTTGATCGAACGCTCGATTTCCTCTACGCAGGCGTGGCGCGAGGCTGCTTCCTGCGGCAGGAAGACCATGCCGACGCCGTACTCGCCTTCCGGCGGCAGTTCGACGCCCTGCTTCGCCATCTCGTCGCGATAGAACTGGTCGGGGATCTGGATCAGGATGCCGGCGCCGTCACCTTGCAGCGGGTCGGCGCCAACGGCGCCGCGATGATCCAGATTCTTCAGGATCAACAAACCCTGCTCAACGATGCCATGATTCTTCTGGCCTTTGACATGGGCGACAAAGCCCACGCCACAAGCGTCGTGCTCGTTGGCCGGGTCGTACAAACCCTGCCGCTCAGGTACAGCCGATTCCATCACACGCGTTCCTTAAAAATACTCGGCCGATGAAAACAAGGGCCAAGGGTAGAAAAAGCCGGCATCCCGTTACGCTTGCCGGCTTGTACGAAAATCAGGGGCGACCGCAGAATATACCGCCAAAGCCCTGTCAAATCAAGATGCTGCAATGCACCAAGGCGGTTCCCGCGACGACCTGCCACTCCCCTTTCAGGTGCATCTGTCCTCGATGGCGGCCACGATCGTCGCCTCGTCGGCTTCGTCCGAAACGACAGCGCTGCCGATCCGTTTCAGCAGCACCAGCCGCAACTTCCCGTCCTGCACCTTCTTGTCGTGGCGCATCAGCGCCAGATACCGCGCTGCACCCAAGGGCGCGCCACGCACCGGCAAGCCTGCCCGCACAAACAGCCGTTCGATCCGCAATACCGCTTCGGCATCAAGCCAGCCAAGCCGCCGCGACAATTCCGCAGCAATTAGCGTGCCGGCGGCAATCGCTTCACCGTGCAACCATTCCCCATAGCCGATGCCGGTTTCGATAGCATGGCCAAAGGTATGTCCAAGATTGAGCAAGGCCCGTTCGCCGGTTTCGCGCTCATCCGCGGCAACGACCTCGGCCTTGTTGGCGCATGAGCGGTGAACGGCATAGGCCAGCGCATCCCTGTCGCGCGCCAGCAGCCTTTCGATGTTTTCCTCCAGCCAGACGAAGAACTCTGGATCGCGAATCAGCCCGTATTTGATGACTTCGGCCAGCCCGGCTTTCAATTCACGGTCCGGCAAGGTGTCGAGCGTCGAAATGTCGGCCAGTACGAGCTTGGGCTGATAGAAGGCGCCGATCATGTTCTTGCCGAGCGGATGGTTGATCGCCGTCTTGCCACCGACCGAGGAGTCGACCAGCGAAAGAAGCGTGGTCGGGATCTGGATGAACGGCATGCCGCGCTGGTAGCAGGAGGCCGCGAACCCCCCCATGTCCCCAATGACGCCCCCGCCGAGCGCGATCAGGGTCGTGCCGCGCTCGCAGTGCGCGCCGAGCAGCGCGTCGAATATCAGGTTGAGGGTGTTCCAGTCCTTGTATTTCTCGCCATCCGGGAGAATGACGGAAATGACTGAAATACCGTTTTTTTCCAGGGTTGACCGCAAGCGGTCAAAATATAGCGGTGCAACGGTCGTGTTGCTGACCACCAGAACCTTCTTCTGCCCGAGATGCGGCACCAGCAGATCGGCGCGGTCGAGCACCCCACTGCCGATGTGAATGGGATAGGAACGGTCACCGAGGGCGACGTTTAGCGTCTGGATCATGCCTGACATATGCGAGTGAATTCTTTCAAGAGATGATGAACGACGCCGGATGCCACCAAGTGCGAACCATCGACGACGAGGTGTGCGGTTTCCCGATATAGCGGATCACGCTGTGCATGCAGTTCCTCGAGCTTGGCCAGAGGATCTTCGACGCGCAACAGCGGTCGATTCCGATCATGACGTGTACGCTCGAAAAGCATGGCCGGCGGAACATTGAGATAGACCACCCAGCCGGTTTCGTGCAAAAGCTTCCGGTTCTCCGGACTCAGGACCACGCCGCCGCCTGTGGCAAGAACGATGTCTGTGCCTGAAGTCAGTTCGGCGATCGCCAGCGATTCACGGCGCCTGAACCCTTCCTCGCCCTCGATCTCGAAGATGGTCGGGATCGGTACACCGGTGCGGGCGACGATCACATGGTCGGAATCATAGAAGCGGCGGCCGAGGCGTCTCGCCAGTTGCCGTCCTATGGTCGTCTTTCCCGCCCCCATGAGGCCGACGAGGTAGATGTTGCTGCGATTGTTCACGCCGGAATTTTATCCGGTCTCGTGGCGCACCACAAAAGAGAAAGGCCGGCAAGGCCGGCCCTCCTTTTCGAGACAAAGCGTACTGATCAATTAATCTGCAGCTTGTCGGAGATGATGCGCGGGGTGATGAAGAACAGCAACTCGCGCCTCTGCCCGGTATCGTTCTGGTACTTGAACAGGTAACCGAAGAACGGGATATCGCCGAGCAGCGGGACCTTCTCGGTCACGTTTTCCTTCTTGGTGATATATACGCCGCCGATTACGACCGTACCGCCATTTTCAACGACCACATTGGTTTCGACCGTGGCCGTCTTGATCGGCGGGTTGCCGAGAACCGCGCGCGTCCAGTCCGGCTCTTCCTTCTTGACCACCAGTTGCATGCGTACCGTGCCTTCGGGCGTGATCTGCGGTGTCGCTTCCAGCGAAAGCGCCGCCGTCTTGAAGGAGACGTTCTGGGTCGCGACGCCGCCGCCCGTCGCCGTCGTCACGTACGGGATTTCCGTACCGTCCTGGATCTTCGCCTTGACGTTGTTCGCCGTGATGACGCGCGGGCTGGAGACGATCTTGCCCAGACCATCGGTTTCCAGGGCCGCCAGCTCAAGATTGAGAATCCGTGTCAGCGAGGCATTGAACAGCGAGAAGGCCAGCGTGCCACCGACATTGGTGAAGGACGGCAGGTTCACGCCAAGGGCATTGTTCGTGACCTGGCCGGACGGCGAATATGTACCGCCACCGCCGTAGATGCCGCTGCCGCCCAATCCTGTACGCTGCGCACTGAGGAAATTCAGCCTGACGCCGAGATCGCGGTTGAACGAATCCTGCGCCTCGACGACACGTGCCTCGATCATGACCTGACGGGCACCCGTATCGATCGCTCTGACGAACTTGCGAATCTCTTCGAGTTTGCTCGGGATGTCATTGACGAACAGGATGTTCGACTGCGGATCGGCCACGGCATTGCCGCGCTTGCTCAGCAGGCGCTGCGACGGCGCACCACCGGCGACAGCGACCCCTGACAGCAGGCGGGCGACGTCGACCGCCTTCTGGTAATTCAATGAGAACTGCTCGTTCTGGATCGGCTCGAGATCGTTGATTTGCTGGCGCGCCTCGAATTCCAGTTTTTCGCGGGTTGCAAGCTCGTCACGCGGGGCAATCAGCATGATGTTGCCCTTCTTGCGCATGTCCAGCCCCTTCTGCTGGAAGATGATGTCGATTACCTGATCGGCGGGAACATCCTTCAGGAAAAGCGTCGTCGTACCGGTGACCGTTTCGCTGATCACCGCATTCAGGCCAAGTTCCTCGGCCATCAGGCGGAGCAGCGCGCGGACGTCGCCATTCTGGTAGTTGATGCTGACCCGCGGACCCTGATATCCGGTCTTGGTACCCTGCACCAATTTGTTCGGGTCTTCGATGATGCGCTTGACCTCGACCACGAACTGATTATCGCTTTGATAAGCGTTGTGTTCCCAGAGTCCATGCGGCGTAATGGTCATCCGCACGTTGTCACCCAGTGGCTTGGTTTCGACCGAGGTCACCGGCGTACCAAAATCGGTCACGTCCAGTTTGCGCCGGAGATTCTCCGGAACACTTGTCTTGATGAAATCGACGATCAGGCCCTTGCCCTGCTGACGGATGTCGATACCGGTACCGGCATCGCTCAGATCGACAACGATGCGTGCCTCGCCGTCCTTGCCGCGCCGGAACGCAACATCCTGCAACGCATGGCGCTTGCCGATCGAGGTTTCCTCGGTAAACCGCGTTACCCGCTCGGGCAGTGATCCGACTTTGGGAATCGGCGCCAGAACGATGTAAAGCGATTTGCCGTCGAGGCGCGTGGTGTAGTTGAGACTCCGCGTGAGGTTCAGCACGACACGGGTGCGTTCGCCGACCTGGACGACATTGGCGCTCTGCAGATCGCCTTCCTTGAAGGTCAGGCTATTTTTTCCCAGGCCATTTGCCGTCGCCGGGAAATCGAAAGCGATTTTCGCCGGGTTGGCCACGCTGAACCCCGTGGGTGGCGCGGTCAACGCCTCCTTGAGGTCGATCTTGACGGCAACATTGTCGCCCTGCGGCGCGACAACGATAGCCTCGATCGAATTCGTGGTGGCGGTTTGCGCCGAAAGCGGCCCGGCCATGGCAAGGCAGGTCGCTGCAACGGCGGCCATCGCGTAGTTGATAAATTTCATTTCTTGCTTCCCTCCTTGCCCTGCAGATACAAAGAACTGGTGCGCTCGCTCCAGTCACCCGCAGAATCCTGAATCAATTCTCGCAACACCACTTCCTTGTCCGTGATTTGCGTCACCATACCGAAGTCAAGACCGACATATTCCCCCACCTTGACCTGTTTGACCTTGTCTTCAACCTGAATAACGGCGATCGGACGCCGATTGACATTCAGGTAACCGATCATCTTTAGCGACTCGACCGGATATTTCTCGAGCAGACTATTGCGCAAATCCCGCGCCTCGAAATCGGGCTGGAAAGCCCCGCCCTGGCCGGCGCCCTGCCTGTTCTTCGATTCCGGTTCGATCTTGCTGGACTTGAACGGATCAAGTATTCCCTCGACATCATAGGGAACCGGCTGATAAGGCTTCACTTCCGGCAACTTGGGTATGTTGCCGCGCAAGTCCTTGGTATTTTCGGCCATCCAGCGCTTGAGATCTTCGTGGTCGCCACCCGAACAGGCCCCCAAAGCCCCGCACAGTGCGACGAGGATTAGTCGCTTCACTTTTTCGCTCCTTGCGCTGCCTTCTTCTGCTTCGCAACTTCCTCTTCGTCCAGATAGCGGAAGGTCTTGGTTGTCGCATCAAGTGCCAAGGCGCCATCCTTCCCCGGAACAATCGCAATGTTGTTCAGCGTCACGATGCGTGGCAACTTGGCAATATCGGCGGCAAACGCCCCGAAATCGTGGTAGCCGCCGTTGATCTTCACGGCAATCGGCAATTTAGCGTAGAAATCCTTGACTTGCTCGGCCCCCGGCCGGAAAAGGTCGAACTGGAGGCCACGCCCCAAACCGGCCTGATTCACTTCGATCAGCAAGGCTTCGATTTCCGACTTGTTCGGCAGTTGTTTCAGCAAGGCGCCGAATGAACGATCGATTTCCGCGAGTTGCTCGATATACAGATCAAGATTGACCGCCTGCTTCTTCTTGTCGAGATACTGCAACTTCAATGTTTCTTCTTCCTTTTGCTTGGTTTCCAGTTCGACCAGTTGATCGCTCCAGAGGAACCACCAGCCGCCAATCACCAGAGCCAGAACAATACCGGCCAGCACCGTCATCTTTGGAAGAGGCGGCCACGCACCCGGATCGTTCGGGTTCAGGAAACGGAATTCGTCGGCAATCGCCTGAAAGTCGATCTTTGGGAGTGAAGTTGGTTTGGCGCTCATTTTTGACCCTTCCCGACGACATCCGGCTGGGTACGCGTCAAAGTGAAGTTCATCGCAAATTCGTTGCTGCGCCGTCCATTCAGAACCACCGACTTCACTTCGATCAACTGTGGGCCCTCCATCCAGGGTGACGCTTCGATATTCCGCATCAGTGCTGACACGCGCGCATTGGACTGCGCATAGCCAGTAATGTTGACCTTTCCGCCTTCCTGCTTGAGGGACTTGAGGTACACACCTTCCGGAACCTGTTTGACCAGTTCGGTCAGGAGATAGACCGTTTCGCCACGATCACGCTGCAAATCCTCGATGATCTGTTTGCGCGCCAGCAAGGCCTGAGTCTTTTCCTTCAACAGCTTGATTTCCGCGATCTGCTTGTCGAGAATCGCAATTTCACTTTTCAGAAAATCATTCGATTCAGCCTGGCTGTTGATCATGCCATTGATGATCGTGTAGCCGAGGAAGACAATCAATGCGCCAAGCGCAACAGCAGCGCCGGCCATGGCATAGAATTGCTGGCGTTTTGCCTTGCGCGCCTCTTCGCGGTGTGGCAGGAGGTTAATTCTAATCATGATGGATCAAACCTCCGCAAGGCGAGGCCGCACGCCACCATCAGCGATGATGCGTCGGCCAGCAGGCTCTTGGCCCGGACCCGGTCTGACAGCACCATATTGGCAAACGGATTGGCGATCAGCGTGCTGACCTGGGTACGCGTCGCGACGACTTCGTCAATACCCGGAATCACGGCGCAACCACCCGCCAGAACAATGTTATCGACCTGATTGTACTGAGTCGATGTAAAGAAGAACTGCAGGGCGCGAGAAATTTCGAGCGCCAGGTTTTCCATGAACGGCGCCAGCAACTCGGTCTCGTAACCTTCGGGAAGCGTTCCTGCCCGCTTGGCAACCTCCGCTTCTTCATAGGTCATCCCGTAATGCCGGGCGATATCCTGTGTAAGCTGCCCGCCACCGAACGCCTGCTCGCGGGCGTAGACCTGCTGGCCGTTGCGCAGCACCGTCAGGCTCATCACGCTGGAACCGGCATCGACAAGCGCGATCGTCTGGTTTTTGGCGCCGCCCGGCAATTGCTTTTCGATCAGTTCGAAAGCAGAGAGTGCGGCCTGGGTCTCCACATCGACCACCACCGCTGTAAGTCCGGCGGCATCGGCTACCGCGACGCGATCCTCCACCCGCTCCTTCTTGGACGCGGCAATGAAGACTTCAAGTTCATCGGGCACCGACGGTGCCGGTCCGATGACCTGAAAATCCAGATTGACCTCGTCGATCGCGAACGGAATGTACTGGTTGGCTTCCGACTCAACCTGAATTTCAAGCTGGTCCTCGCGCAATCCGGCGGGCACGATGATCTTCTTGGTGATCACCGCGGAACCGGGCAAGGCCATCGCGACGTTCCGCGTAGACGTACCCAGCCGCTTCCAGGCTCGCTTGACGGCATCGACGACGCCATCCATGTTGGCAATATTGCCATCTGACACCGCATCCTTCGGCAACACCTCAATGGTGTAGCGCTCGACGCGGTAACCCTCTTTCCCATTGGCGGTCAGTTCGACCAGCTTGACGGCCGAGGAACTGATGTCCAGCCCCAACAAGGGACGCGCCTTGGGATTTAACAACGCTGAGATATCGAAGCGCACCAGACCCCCAAAAAGTCCTTAAAAAATGCGAAGTTAGGCAAATAACCAATAATTCACTTCAGATGCTAGCAACAACCACACGGCATGTAAAGCGTTTTAACGGCCCGTTTGGCGACAGCGTATAATCCGCGCAACGCCATTTCCAGACCAATCGACCTTGCCCACCATCCCTCTCGCTGCCCGGATCGTCCTTTATCCGGTTATCGTACTGCTCGGCCTCGCAGCCATCGGCATTGCGCTCGCCATGATCATACTGGCGCTCGCCTATCCGAATCTACCCTCTCTCGAAACCCTGACGGATTATCGCCCCAAAATACCGCTCCGTGTCTATACCGCCGACGGTTATCTGATCGGCGAGTACGGCGAAGAGCGGCGCGCCGTGATCAGCATACAGGAAGTTCCAGCCGTCATGAAGCAGGCAATTCTCGCGGCCGAGGACGATCGCTTCTATCAGCACAGCGGCGTTGACTACCCCGGCATCCTGCGTGCGGCCTCGGCAAATCTGGTGGGCGGCGGCAAGCGCCAGGGGGCATCGACGATCACGCAACAGGTCGCCCGCAACTTCTTTCTCTCGGGCGAGAAGACTTACACGCGGAAACTCTATGAAGCGCTGCTGTCGTTCAAGATCGAGAACAATCTGAGCAAGGACCAGATCCTTGAGCTGTATATCAACCAGATATTCCTCGGGCAGCGCGCCTACGGATTCGCTGCCGCCGCCCAGATCTATTTCGGCAAGCCGCTGAAGGACATTTCGATCGCCGAGGCCGCCATGCTGGCCGGCTTGCCAAAGGCGCCATCGGTCTACAACCCGATTGTGAACCCCAAGCGCGCGAAGATCCGGCAACAATATGTGCTGCGCCGGATGCACGAATTGGGCCACATCAGCGAGGTGCAGTACGAGGCCGCGCTGAAGGAACCCCTGGTGGTCAAGCGCGAACTTGCCGGGTACGCAGCCCACGCCGAATACGCTGCTGAAATGGCGCGCCAGATCGCTGCCGAGCGCTTCCCGGAAGATGTCTATTCACGCGGACTCAAGGTCTATACGACGCTGATCAAGGCAGACCAGGAGGCCGCCTATGCCAGCCTGCGCCGCGGCGTCATGGATTATGACCGGCGCCATGGCTATCGCGGCGCCGAGTCCTACCTCGACATGAAGGACATCAAGTCCGACCAGGACGAGGCAATCGACGAGGCCCTTCAGGATATCCCCGATGCCGGCGACCTGATTCCCGCGCTGGTTCTAGCCGCCGATTCGAAGCATATTCTCGCCTACCGCAAGGGCGGCGACGTCGTCACGCTTTCCGGCGACGCCATGAAGTTTGCGGCGGCGATGCTCGATGACAAGGCGCCAGCGAACAAGCGCATCAAGCGTGGCGCCATCATCCGCCTGCAGAAGAATGACAAGGGCGACTGGCAGATCAGTCAGTTGCCCGAGGTGGAATCGGCGTTTGTCGCGGTCGACCCGAAAACCGGGGCAATTCGCGCCCTGGTCGGCGGTTTCGATTTCAACCGCAACAAGTTCAATCATGTAACCCAGGCCTGGCGGCAGCCCGGTTCCAGTTTCAAGCCCTTCATCTACTCGGCAGCCCTCGAAAAAGGCTTCAATCCAAGCACCATCATCAACGACGAACCGATCGTGATCTCGGCCAGCCAGACCGGCTCTCAGGCCTGGGAGCCGCACAACTACGACGGCAAGTACGAAGGCCCGATGCAGATGCGGACGGCGCTGGCCAAATCGAAGAACATGGTGTCGATCCGCATCCTGCAATCCATCGGCACGCGTTATGCGCAGGACTACTCGAGCCGCTTCGGCTTCGATGCCGAAAAGCATCCGCCCTACCTGACGATGGCACTGGGTGCCGGTTCGGTGACGCCGTGGCAGATGGCGACCGCGTACTCCGTGTTCGCCAACGGTGGTTACCGGATCAACCCCTACGTCGTCAGCGAAATCCGTGACGAGAAAAACCAGGTGCTCGCTTCGGCGATGCCCGCGCAGGCCGGCGAAGGAGCGGCCCGCGCCATTGATCCGCGCAACGCCTTCCTGATGGACAGCATGCTGCGCGACGTGACCATCTACGGTACCGCCGCCAAGGCTTCCGTGGCGCTCAAGCGCAAGGATCTGGCGGGCAAGACGGGAACCACCAATGAGTATGTCGACGCCTGGTTCTGCGGCTATCAGATGACTGCGGCCGCCTGCGCCTGGATCGGCTTCGACCAGCCGAAAAACCTTGGCAACAAGGAGACCGGTGGCGCTGCGGCATTGCCGATCTGGATCGGCTACATGGGCCGCGCGCTCAAGGATGTGCCGATCGGGACGCCGGAAACGCCGGAAGGTGTCGTCGCTGCCGGCAGCGGCCGCGAACGTTCCTTCATGTATGCCGAGAATGTCCCGGCGGAACCGCCGGCGGAAGAAGTCAGCGACACGCCGCCGCTGCCGCAGCCCGATCTGAGCAAACCGCCCGCCGACTGATCAGCGGATGCTGACCGTTTCGCCCGCCTGCTGGCTGGAAAGGAGCGAGAGTTTTTCCATCAGTTCGGCGCCATCGCGGGTGTCGCGCCAGCCCGTGCCGTCCCAGCGAAAGTGAAAGCCGCCGGCGCGCGCCGCCACCCAGACTTCACGCGCCACGCCATGCCGATTGACGATGATCTTGCTGCCATCTGCAAACTCGATTTCCAGCACTCCCCCGGCTGCCAGTTCGAAGTCGATGTCGGCGTCGCTCGCCTCCAGCGCGGCTTCGATCCTGGCCAGAACGCTGTCGGCCAATGCGTTGAATTCCTTGTCATCCATCATGTGCTAACATCCCGCTCTTTACTGACTGGTTCGTCATTAATGTCCAGAATCGTTGCCGTGCTAATGATGTTCTGCCTTGCCGGCTGCGGGCTGAAAGCACCGTATCTCACATTGCCTCCCGGTCCGCCCCCACCGCCATTGCTCGACAGCCTGCGATCACCGCCGGCGCCAACCACGTCAGCTCAACCGGCCAACGGCGAGGCTGATGTTAGCACGGACCAAAAGAACAGCCCCCAATGAGCCATTTCACCATCAAGCAAGGCGTCCTGCACGCTGAATCCGTTGCCCTGCCAGCCATTGCCGAGAAATTCGGGACGCCGGCCTATATCTACTCCCGCGCAGCACTGGAGGCTGCACTGCAGGAATTCCTTGACGTCCTGACTACGCATCCGACGGGTCAAGGGGCGCTGGTCTGCTATGCCGTCAAGGCCAACTCCAACCTCGCCATCCTCAACCTGTTCGCCCGCATGGGTGCCGGCTTCGACATCGTTTCCGGCGGTGAACTGCAGCGCGTGCTGGCGGCCGGTGCCGAGCCACAGAAGATCGTTTTCTCCGGCGTCGGCAAGACGGCGGCCGAGATGAAACAGGCACTCGTCGCCGGCATCCTCTGCTTCAACATCGAATCGCCGGCCGAACTGGAGCGCCTGAACGACGTCGCCGGCCAGTGCGGAAAGCGGGCGCCGGTCAGCCTGCGCGTCAATCCCAACGTCGACCCCAAGACCCACCCCTATATCTCAACCGGCCTCAAGGAAGCCAAGTTCGGTGTCGCCTACGACGACGCGCTGGCCCTCTACCGCCGTGCCGCCGTGCTGCCCAATATCGAGGTGGCCGGCATCGACTGCCACATCGGTTCGCAGCTGCTCGATCCGTCGCCCTTCGTCGAGGCGCTCGAACGCATTCTGGCTCTTGTAGATCAGTTGACCGCAGAAGGCATCCGAATTCACCATATCGACCTCGGCGGCGGCCTCGGCATCAAGTACAAGGACGACGAGGTGCAGCCGACGGTAGCTTCCTACCTGAATCCGCTGCTCGACCGGCTGGCCGGGCGCGGCCTCAAGGTCGTGCTCGAACCTGGCCGCCGCCTGGTCGGCAATGCCGGCCTGCTGCTGACTCGCGTCGAATTCCTGAAGCCCGGCGAAGGCAAGAATTTCGCCATCGTTGACGCGGCGATGAACGACCTCAAGCGGCCGGCGCTCTACGAAGCCTGGCACGACATCCTGCCGGTGACCCCGCACGCCGGCGAAACCCGCGTCTACGACGTGGTCGGCCCAGTCTGCGAAAGCGGAGACTTTCTCGGCCTGGCGCGCCCGCTGTGCCTCAAGGCGGGCGACCTGCTGGCCGTCATGTCGGCCGGCGCCTACGGCATGGCGATGAGTTCCAACTACAACACCCGGCCGCGCGCGGTCGAGGTCATGGTCGATGGCGATCAGGTATTCCAGATCCGCCGCCGCGAAACCGTGGCCGAACTCTTCGCTGGCGAACAGCTGTTGCCGGCATGAAGCTTGGCGCCCTGCTTCTCGTCGCCACGCTGCTGGTAGCGGCCTGCGGCGAAAAACCCGCCGAGAAGAAAGCGGCGCCGCCGACCCTGATCACCACCACCCAGGCCCAGACCATTGCACTGGAAGTCAGCGAGCGCACCCTCGGCTCGCTGGAAGCGGTCAACGACCCGAAGATCGGCGCCGAAATCGCCGGCAAGGTCGCCAAGATTGCCGCCCGCGCCGGCGAAGCGGTCAGCAAGGGCCAATTGCTGGCGCAGATCGATCCGACCGACGCCGGCCATCAAGCCAACGTCGACAGCGCCGAAATCGCCCGCCTGCAAGCCCTGCTCGCCCAGCAGGAGCGGGTACTCACTCGCCAGACGGAACTGGTGCAGAAAAGCTTCATCTCGAAAAACGCCCTGGATGAAGCCACCGCCCAACGCGATGCGCTGAAGAGTCAGCTGGCCAGCGCCGAGGCCCGCGCCGGCCTGTCGCGCAACAACGTGGACAAGACCCGCGTCGTCGCCCCCTTTGCCGGCATTATCGAAGAACAGATTGCCGCCGCCGGCGACTACGTCAAGCTCGGCGACCCGCTGTTCCGCCTCGTCTCCAACGCCCGCCTGCGCGCCCACCTGCCGTTTCCCGAGTCCGCCGCGCCGCGCCTCAAGGTCGGCATGCCGGTGCGCATCGCCAGTCCGCTGGCGCCGGAGGCCAGCATCGAAGGTGTGGTCGAGGACATTCGCCCGACGGTCGGCGAAGGAAACCGTGCCATCGATGTCATTGCCCGCCTGGACAACCCGGGAACGCTGAAGGCCGGCGGGTCGGTCGATGCCGCCGTCGTCACCGGCCAGAAGGAAGGCGCCGTGGTGGTGCCGGAACAGGCGGTCGTGCTGCGCCCGGCCGGCAAGGTCGTCTATCTGATCGCCGACGGCAAGGCCACGCAGCGTGTCGTCGCGGTCGGCAGCAAGCAGCGCGGCCTGATTGAAATCACCAGTGGCCTGCAGGGCGGCGAAACGGTCGCCCTCGACGGCGCCGGCTTCCTGAGCAACGGTGCTGCGGTCAACGTCAAGGAAATGCCGAAAACCACCGCCCCGGCGGCCGCCGCAAAGCCGCAATGACCCTGCCCGAGCTGTCGATCAAGCGCCACGTCCTGGCGTGGATGCTGAGCGCGGTTCTCGTGCTGTTCGGCGTCATCAGCTTCGACCGGATCGGCATGGATCGCTATCCGTACATCGAATTCCCGGTCGTCTCGATCACCACAACGCTCAAGGGCGCCAACCCGGACATCGTCGACGCTTCGGTGACCAACATCATCGAAAGCTCGGTCAATTCGACGCCGGGCATCGAGCACGTCCAGTCCACATCGTCGCCCGGCGTCTCGGTGATCGCCATCACCTTCAACCTCGAAAAGAAGATCGACGTCGCCTTCAACGAGGTGCAGGCCAAGGTCAATCAGGTGCTGCGCCGCCTGCCCAAGGATGCCGACCCGCCGGTCGTCGCCAAGGTCGAAACCAACGCGCAACCGATCATGTGGCTTGCCCTGCAGGGCGACCGCACGCAGCAGCAATTGAACCAGTACGCCGTCAACGTGCTGAAGAAACGTCTGGAAACCATCGATGGCGTCGGCGAGGTACGCCTCGGCGGACGCCGCGACCGGACCATCCGTATCGAACTGCTGCCGGTGCGCATGGCGGCAATCGGCATCACCGCGCAGGACATCAACGACGCCTTCGCCAGGGAGCACGTGCAGATGGCCGGCGGTTTCGTGGTCGGCGAGAAGACCGAAAGCCTGGTCAAGCTCGACCTCGAATTCCATTCCATCGACGCCCTCAAGCAAATGGTGATCGGCTGGAAATCCGCTGCGCCGATCCGCCTCGAGGATGTCGCCGAGGTCGTCGACGGCCTCACCGACAACCGCCAGCTCGCCCGCTTCAACGGAGAAACCACGGTCGGCCTCGGCATCGTCAAGGTGACCAACACCAACACCGTGGCCATCATCGACAAGGTCAAGGAGAAGCTGGAGAACGAGCTGCGGCCGCAACTGCCGCCGGGCATGCAGTTGCATGTGGTCTCCAACGACGCGGTGTACATCCTGGAAATCGTCAATTCGCTGAAGGAGCACCTGGTCGAAGGCACGCTGCTCGCCGCGCTGGTCGTCTGGCTGTTCCTGCAATCGGTACGGGCGACCATCATCGTCGCGCTGGCCATCCCGGTTTCGCTGATGGGGGCCATCGCCGTCATCTATTTCTTCGGCTACACCCTCAACTCGCTGACCCTGCTCGGCCTGCTGCTGCTGATCGGCGTCGTTGTGGACGATGCCATCGTCGTCCTCGAGAACATTTTCCGCCACCGCGAGGAACTCGATGCCGACCCGGTGACGGCTGCGGTCAACGGCTCGAACGAGGTCGTTTTCGCGGTCATCGCCGCGACGCTGGCGCTGGTTTCGATTTTTGCCCCGGTCATCTTCATGAGCGGCATCATCGGCCAGTTCTTCCGCTCTTTCGCCATCGTCGTCACCTTTGGCGTGCTGGTTTCACTGTTCGTTTCGCTGACCCTGACGCCGATGCTCTGCTCGCGCTTCCTGACCGTGCGCGAAAAAGGCCACCAGCACGGCCGCTTCCTCGCCGCCATTGAACGCGGCTTTCAGCGCCTCGATGCCTTCTACCGCCACCTGCTGGCGCGCGCACTGGCACATCGCTGGAAAGTCGTGCTGCTGACACTGCTGACCGTCGCTTCCAGCGCCTTTTTCTTCGCCAACGTCGGCAAGACCTTCACCCCGGACCAGGACGAAGGCCGCTTCCTGGTCTACCTGCGCGCGCCGCTCGGCTCGTCGATCGATTACACCGATTCGCGCCTGAAAATGGTCGAGGAAGTGCTGCGCCAGCACCCGGAAATCGTTACCGAATTCGCGCTGATCGGCCTCGGGTCGGCCGGGCAGGTCAACCAGGGCACGGTCGTCACGCGTATGGCACCGCGTAGCGAGCGCAAGCTGACGCAGCAGGAGATCCTGCCCATCCTGCGCAAGGAACTCGCCGAAATCCCCGGCGCCCGCGTCTTCGCCGCGCCCTATCCGATGGTTCAGGGCCAGCGCGGCGAGCCGCTGCAATTCGTGCTGAGCGGCGAAAATCTCGCCGAAGTCGGCCGCCTCGGCCGCGAACTGCAGGGCAAGCTGGCCGCCGAACCCGGCCTCGGCGGGCGCATCGACACCGACCTCCAGCTCGACCTGCCGCAACTCGTCTTCCAGCCCGACCGCCTGCGCATTGCCGCCGCCGGCCTGACCACGGCCGATGTCGCGCTGGCGATCAACATGCTGACCGGCGGCGTCGACATTGCCAAGTACAACGACGAACCGGGGGACGGCCAGCGCTACGACATCCGCGTCAAGGGCCGCGAAGGCGAATTCACCCAGCCCGCCGACCTCGCGAAGATCTACCTGCGCAACAAGGAAGGCAAGCTGGTACGCCTCGATTCGGTCGCCAGCTTCAAGGAAACGCTCGGCCCTGCGGTGATCGGGCGTTTCGACCTACAGTATTCGGCGACCTTCTTCGCGACGCCGACCATCCCGCTCGGCGAGGCGGTGCAGAAGGTGCGGGCACTGGGTGCCGACCTGCCGCCCGGCTACCAGATCAAGCTGATCGGCCAGGCCGAGGAATTCGCCAAGACCACCAAGTACATGACCTTCGCCTTCGTGCTGGCGATGGTGCTGCTTTACATGGTGCTGGCCAGCCAGTTCGACTCCTTCCTGCAGCCCTTCATCGTCATGCTCGCCCAGCCGCTGGCCATCATCGGCGGTATCGCTGCGCTGTGGGCGACCGGCCAGACGCTCAACATCTATTCGATGATCGGGCTCGTGCTGCTGATCGGCCTTGTCGCCAAGAACTCGATCCTGCTCGTCGACCTGACCAACCAGCGCCGTGCCGGCGGGATGAGCATCGACGACGCGCTGCGCGACGCCTGCCCGATCCGCATGCGGCCGGTGCTGATGACTTCGGCCACCGTCGTCCTCGCCCTGCTGCCGGCCGCGCTCGGTTTCGGGGCCGGCGCCGAAACCAACCAGCCGCTGTCGATCGCCGTCATCGGCGGCATGATCTCGTCGACGCTGCTGACGCTGGTCGTCGTTCCCGCGGTCTATTCGCTGGTCGAAAATGCCCTGAGCAGGCGAATGTCGCGGTCGACCGCATTTTTTGGGCAGAAATGACCGATCTGACCGGCCTCAGAAAATTTCTGGGCGAACCGACCACGATCACACTGAACGGCCTGACCGTCGGCACGCTCTTACGCTCCCGCCAAGCACCCGTCCACGAAGAGCCCCGAAAACAAAAAACCCGCCAGCGTTTCCGCGGCGGGTTTTTGGTCGATCTCCGGGATCGATCCGTTATGACATGCCAGGGTTGTTTTCCACGCCCTGCCCCTTCAGGGTCGGCGTGTTCAGATTCACCGGCTTGACCGTCTTGATGTCGCGCAGATAGCTGGCCACCACATCCCAGATCGGCGCGCCGCCGGCATTCTTCGCTTCTTCCGAAACCGGCGCCCAGCCCGCCACCTTGTAGGTCTTGTTCGGATCGATCGCCTTGCCGTGCAACATCATGTTCTGGATACGCTGGCCCATTTTCGCCATCGGCTCGCAGGTGTATTGCAGCCCGCCGACGCGCACCATGTCGCCACCCTGCTGATAATACGGGTCGGGATTGAACAGGTTGTCGCAAACGTCTTCGAGGACGGCCTTGATCGTTTCGCCGCTCATGTTGGTCACCGTCGTCCACGGATAGGTGATCGCAGTCTGGTCGAGGACATGCTCCATCAGGATCGGCTGCCCGGGCAACAACGAAGTGCCCCAGCGGAATCCGGGCGAGAAGGCGATCTCGGCATCCTTGACCTTGATCAGCGCATCGACGATGACTTGATCGAAGGTGCCGTTGAAGTTGCCGCGCCGGTACAGCAGGCCCTCGGTCACCGCCAGTTTTTCGTTGAGCTTGGACAGGTAAGGTGCGCGCGCCTTGTCGATCAGCGTCTGCATGTCCTTGTCGGCCGGCAGCAGATTGGCGAATACCGGCAGCAACTTGTAACGGAAGTCGGCGATCTTGCCATTCTTGACGTCGAAATCGAGCACGCCGAGGTACTTGCCGTTGGAGCCGGCGTTGGTCACCAGCGTCTGGCCACCGGCATTCTTGACCACCACCGGGGTCGGCACGCCGTCATGGGTATGGCCGCCCATGATCGCGTCGATGCCGCGCACGCGGCTGGCCATCTTGAGATCGACGTCCATGCCGTTGTGCGACAGCACGACCACGACCTTGGCGCCCTTGCTCCGCGCCTCGTCGACGGTCTTCTGCATGTTCTCTTCCTGGATGCCGTAACTCCAGTTCGGAACCTGCCAGCGCGGGTTGGCGATCGGCGTGTAGGGGAAGGCCTGGCCGATGATCGCCACCTGCACGCCGTTCATGTTCTTCATGACGTACGGCTTGAACACCGCATCGCCGAAATCGCTGGTTTTAATATTCTGGGCAACGATGTCGATCTTGCCGGCGAAATCCTTTTCCTCGATTTCCTTGACCCGCGCTTCGCCGTAGGTCGCCTCCCAGTGCAGGGTCATGATGTCCACACCGAGCGCCTTGCAGGCATCGACCATGTCCTGCGCGTTGCTCCACAGCGCCGTGCCGGAACCCTGCCAGGTATCGCCGCCGTCAAGCAGCAACGCGCCGGGGCGCGTCGCCTTCATGCGTTTGACCAGGGTCGCCAGATGCGCGAAGCCGCCGACCTTGCCATAGGTCTCGGCGGCCTTGTCAAAATTCAGATAGGTGAAGGCATGGGCATCGATCGTGTTCGCCTTGAAGCCGAAGTGCTTGAGAAAGGCTTCGCCGACCAGGTGCGGCACCTTGCCGAATTGATCGCCGAAGCCGAGATTGACGTTCGGCTCGCGGAAATAGATCGGCAGCAACTGCGCATGGCAGTCGGTGATGTGCAGCAGATTGACGTTGCCGAACTTCGGCAAGTCATAAATCTTGGCCGCACCCTTCTCGGCCAGCGCCAGCTCGCTCTGCAGGGACATGCCACCCGCTGCCGCAACGGCCAGCACCTGGAGAAATTCACGACGATTCATGCTCATTGTTCATCCTCGAAAAAAAAACGGCGAGGTCGCCCCCGCCGGTAAGAATCATGCAAGCTTACTTCTTGTTGACCGGTGACTCCGGATCGAGCAGGAAAGCCATCAAGTGCTTCATCTGTTGTTCGGTCAGAATCTCCGCATCGCCGTTGCGCGGCATGTTGCTGCAGGCGTTATAAGCCTTGGCGTTATAGATCTTGCCCCAGGTGTACTTGACGATCTCGTCCGAATTGCCACGCACCTTGCCGTAATCCTGCAGGCTTGGCCCGATCGTGCCGTAGGCGATTTCCTTGTGGCTCAACTGGTGGCAGTTGTAACAACCGCCCCCGTTGTCGAAGCGCGTCTTGTCCGTCCACGTCAGGCCCCGGCCGCTGGTGGCGATCTTCTCGCCTTCTTTCCAGTCGCCAAGATACTTTCCGTCAGCCGGATAGCGTATGGTCTTCAACTGCGCCGCCTCGATCCCTTGCATCACTTTTTTGGAAGGATCCTTCTCCGCGGAACATTCCTTCTGGAAATCCAGCTGGTACATGCGGTATTTTTCCGCAATGCCGGTCGTCTTGAACGACCGGTCCATCATCGCCACGAACTCGGCATGGATATCTGCGCCGCCTGCGGCCAAGGCGCCAGAAGAGGCGGCCAACAGGGCCGCGATAATGCTGGTTTTTTTCATGTCGCTCTCCTTAACGCTTCAGACCCGGGGTCAACACCGTGCCACCCTTGGCAGTCGCCGCCAGAAACACCGACAAGGCGATCGTCACATCCGAGCCGTAGATCGGTTCTGCCGTGCGTTGCTGCCGGTAGCAGTCATTCAGGCGATGCTGCATGGTCCAGAATTCCCCGCTGGAAACCCGGTAGGCCGGCCAGCTACCCCAGCCCGCTGCCGCCCCGGCTTGTGTCCGCAGATCCGGCAGCTCCTGCAGGCGGATGCGTTTTCCTTCGGCGCCGTGACAGGTGGAACAAGCGAAATCCATGGGGCCGGAACGGTAATAGAAGGCCATCTTGCCCAGCTCGTACATCTTCTTCATCTGTGGCGGCGCCATGTCGACAGCGATCTTCTGGCCATTCGACTGGGTCACGACATAAGCGACCAGGGCCGCCATCGTTTCCCGCTCGCCCTTCAGCCACTTGGCATCGATGACCGCCTTCGGATCGATACCCTGCAAGGTTTCCATGCAGGTCAGCAAACGCGTTTCAAGGTCCTGCACCCGGCCGGTATCCTTGAAATAGCGCGGCATCTGGGCGGATGCACCCTTAAGGACACCGGGACCGAGGCCAAGATCGCATTTCTCGAGGCTGGCATTCTTCGGACCGCGCTTGGTTTTCCACAGCTCCTCGCCCTGTCCCGCCACCAGTTCGGCCGGATTGCCGTCGGCGATCATCTCGCGGTAACGGGCAATCGCCGCCTCATCGCTGGCCTTGTCAGCCAGGGCGGCAGGCGACGCCATTCCGCCGACTGCCGCCACAAGCGCGGCGAGCAGAACATACAACTTTTTTTGTCTCATGATTCCTCCATCGGGTGGCATTCGGCCGGCAACACCAAACGATGCTGCCGGCCGATTTTTTTGACGACTCGAGCTACCTCAGGCGATCGCTGCTTCGTCCGTCCGCGTTTCGCCCTTGTTGTCCTTCCAGGACACGACAATCTTGTCGCCCTTGGCCCCGCCCTTGAAGCGGAACGCGAGGAACGGGTTCTTGGAAATGGAGGTGCCGAACTCGCTGGTCAGGACGACCTTGTCGTTGTGCTTGGCGGTGAGGTCGGTAATGAACCATGCCGGAATGACTGCGCCTGCCGCGTCCTTGCGCTGGCCGGTTTCCATGTCGTGGCTGATCAGGACCTTGACTTCGGTAACGCCGTCCTTGCTGGCGGCGCGGATTTTCATTGGATTTGTTGCCATGAATAGATATCTCCTTGAATTCTCGAAATGTTCTGACTGATCAGCCGCCGCAGCCGCCCATCGTGACCTTGACTTCCTTGCTCGTCATGAAGAACTTGCCATCCGACTTGACCACCGCGAAAACGTTGGAGGTCTGTCCCATCTTGACGCGGGTCTGGATGTTCGGCTCCGTACCCGCCGGCAGCGTGAAGCTGGCGGCCAGGGTGCTCGGGTTCTTTTCGATCATGATGGCGACCATCGTGATATTCGGCAGCGTCGAGGCAACACCGATTGGCACCACCGCGCCGTTTTCGGCGATATCGGGCGCCGTCAGCTGGACGTCCTTGCTGTCGGCCGGGGCCGTGGCGCCCAGCGCCTTCAGCGTGTCCGCCATGGACTTGGCATCGAAGGCAGCCTTGTTCCAGTCCGCCAGCGCGACGCCCGGGGTGATGATGCCGGCAGCGGCAAGAACGCTCAGGAGTGCAGCACCGGAGCCGGATTTCAATACATTACGACGTTGATTGTTCATAACTTCTCCTCAAAAAATTCGATTGCTTGACACCAGACACCACCTGCTTGACCGGCCATGTAGTGATGCCCTCCTCCAATTGACTGGCTCGCGACCTCGGCCCCGGATTCCGGCACCCCGACCATCGTCCCTGACTTTCATGGCCGGATTTTTCCAACACCAATCCGGTTCACCATGTTTTGATCTACATCAATGCTGCAATGTATAACCGTGAAATCTGACGGTCAACCGCAGCGTTTGCACAGCATAGCATCGACCTGAAAACTGTGTGGCACTTCAAATATATTAGAAATTTCTAACATATCCTGAAGAATGCCGTCAAGACACAAAAGCCGGGATTCGAAAAAAAAACTTGTCCATTCGATTTTTCTACTGCAGTATTTCGCCTACAACGTACGGGGCTTGCCGCGTACCCAAAGAAGAAGAGGCTTAGGGGGAGAGGTTGGCCATGCGGCACCGAGTTTCCATCGTCAGGGACGTCGGTTATTGTCGCTTCCAGGCATTACCCCTCTACAGTTGTTTCTCCATTGCCGGTTCAGGCCATAGCGAAAGGACTTGAAGGATGTCTGAGAATAACGAGGGGAAGGAATGCGCCACCACACCCAAGCGGGGATTTTTCGGTCGCCTGCTTAACCCGCCCAAGTGCTCGATGTTGCAGATGATCGTCATCGGCGTCTTCGGCGGCATCATCATCTGGGGCGGCCTCAACATGGGCATGGAATACACGAACCACTCGGAGTTCTGTACCTCCTGTCACGAGATGACCATTCCCTTCGAGGAACTCAAGAAGACCGTCCATTTCAAAAACCGTAGCGGCGCCACGGCGCAGTGCGCGGATTGCCACGTCGCCAGCAGCAAGACGCCGACCGACTACATGTTCAAGTCATTCCAGAAGATCATGGCGGCGCGCGATGTCATCGGCCACATCAAGGGTACGATCGACACCCCGGAGAAATACGAAGCCTATCGCCTGACCATGGCCGAGCGTGTCTGGGAGCGCATGATCCAGCGCGACTCGAAGGAGTGTCGCAACTGCCACCGGTTCGAGTCCATGGACACCGAGAAACAGAAGGATCGCTCCGTCGTCAAGCACGAGGGCGCCATCGAGGACGGCAAGACCTGCATCGAATGCCACAAGGGAATCGCGCACAAGCCGGTGCATAACCAGGCCGGTGGCGAGTCCGGGGCACCAAAATCCGAAGGCTGACCAGATTGAATTCTTTGTAATAAACAATCGAACAGGAGCAGATTCATGAACAAAATCGCTGTAGCAGTCATGGGCATGTTTGTCGCTGGCGGGGCCTTTGCCGCGCCACCCGACTGGAGCAAGGTCCCCGAGCGCAAGATCAAGCTGTTCTACCCCGGCCAGTCGAGCCTGGAATGGGTGATGAACAAGGCCGACCATTCGGCCGTGCCCGACATCGTCGACAAGAAGCGCCCCTGCGCCAAGTGCCACGAGGGCGATGCCAACGAGATCGGCGACAAGATCGTCGCCGGCAAGCCGGTCGGCAGTTCAAAGGTCTCGCTGGAACCGAAGCCGCCGGCCGGCAAGGTTGGCTGGATTCCGGTTACCTTCAAGGCGGCGCATGACGGCGAGAAGATCTACTTCCGCTTCGAGTGGGTGCCGCCGAAGAACGGCGATGTCAAGATGGACAAGAAGAACGAAGTCAAGCTGGCCATGATGTTCGACGGCGGCGGCACGGTCGAGGGCGCCGATCTGAACGGCTGCTGGGGCACCTGTCACAGCGATCTGCGCGGCATGAAGGACGCCAAGGACGACAAGAAAACCAAGTACATCAAGGGCGCCGACCTCGCCGGCGGCAAGTTCATGGACCTGATGCAGTATCGCAGCGGCAAGGGCGAGAAGCCGGTGGATGGTCACGTTGCCGACAAGCGCGTCATGGAAGGCGGCAAGGCGCTGGTCAAGGCCGAGGGCGTCAAGGAAGGCAACAAGTGGGTCGTCACTTTCGAACGCAGCCTCGCCGGCGGCGCCCCGGGTGACCACACCATCAAGGCCGACAAGATCTACAACTTTGGCTTCGCGATTCACGAAGACTTCTCCGAAGCACGCTACCACTACGTCTCGCTCGGCTACCAGTTCGGCCTCGACAAGACCGTGGACGGCGTCAAGAGCTATTACAACGTCACCAAGCAATAATCGTGAATGCACGATCCGGCAGTTCAAATCATCATCAGGAGGAGACAACGATGAAACAGCGATGGAGCATGGGGGTTCTGGCGGCAGGCGCCCTGTCACTGTCGGCGACGGCTTTTGCCGCCGCGCCGACGCCCGAAATGATTTCGTTTTCCTGTGCCGGCTGTCACGGTACGAACGGCGGCAGCGCCGGCTTGACCATGCCGAGCCTTGCCAGCCAGTCGAAGACGGCGATCGTCGACGCGATGAAGAAATTCAAGAGCGGCGAACGCCCGTCCACCGTCATGGGGCGCCTGGCCAAGGGCTATTCCGACGCTGACATCGAAAAGATGGCGGAATTTTTCTCGAAGCAGAAGTTCCATCCCACGCAGCAGGTCGTCGACGCCACCAAGGTCAAGCGGGGCGCTGCCCTGCAGGAAGCCAACTGTTCGCGCTGTCACCTCGAGGACGGCAAGGAAGGCAAGGATGACACGCCGGTGATGGCCAGCCAGTGGCTGACCTACCTGCAGATGCAGATGGATCTCTATCAGTCAGGCAAGCGCAAGATGCCGGAAAAAATGGCCGAGAAGGTCAAGCCGCTGTCCAAGGAAGATATCGAAGCGCTGCTCCATTTCTACGCCAGCGTCAAATAAGGGAGAACACAACATGACATTGGATCGCAGAAGTTTTATCAAGGTATTGGGCAGCGCTTCCGGCCTGGCTCTCGCCGGCTGTGCCGCACAGGGCCCCGTCGGCTCGACCACCGAAATCATGCCCAAGGGTGCCGCCCGCCGCGTCGTCGTCATCGGCGGCGGCTTCGGTGGTGCGATTGCCGCCAAATATGTACGTATGCTCGACAAGTCGATCGAAGTGGTTCTGATCGAACAGAACCGGCAGTTCATCTCCTGTCCGTTCAGCAACTTCTACATTGCCGGCCTGATGAACGACATGTCGACGCTGACCATCGGCTACGACAAACTGGCGGCCAATCACGGCATCAAGATGGTCTACGGCGTCGCGACCGCGATCGACCCGGCCGCCAAGAAGGTGGTGACCACCGAAGGCACGCTGACCTATGACCGCCTGATCGTTTCTCCGGGCATCGACTTCCGCAACGAGGAGGTCGAGGGTTATACCGCCGATTCCGCGAACATCATTCCGCACGCCTGGAAGGCCGGTGCGCAAACCACGCTGCTGCGCAATCAGTTGCAGGCCATGCCCGACGGCGGCAAGGTCATCATCAGCATGCCGCTGGTCCCGTATCGCTGCCCGCCCGGCCCCTACGAGCGTGCCAGCCTGATCGCCAACTACCTGAAGAAGCACAAACCCAAGTCGAAGGTCATCCTGCTCGATGCCAACGCGGACGTGGTCGCCAAGAAGCCACTGTTCATGAAGGCCTGGAACACCTATTACAAGGGTATTTTCGAGTACATTCCCGGCAAGAAGGTGACCGGCGTCGACGTCGCCAACCGAACCCTGCTGGTCGAAGGCATCGAGGAATTCAAGGGTGACGTGGTCAACTTCATTCCGCCGCAGCGGGCGGCCGCCATCGCCGCCAAGGCAGGCCTGATCGGCGAGGACAAGAAGTGGTGTCCGGTCAATGTGACCACCTTCGAATCGACCCTGCAGAAAAACGTCCATGTCATCGGCGACTCCTCGATCGCCGGCGCCATGCCGAAATCAGGCTACTCCGCCAACTCCCAGGCCAAGGTCTGCGCCATCAACGTCGTGGCCTTGATGAACGGCAAGGAGTTGACGGAACTGTCGGGCATCAACGTCTGCTACAGCGCGATTTCCGATCACGAGTCGATCAGCGTTGCCGGTGTCTATACGGTGAAGGACGGCAAGATCATCGGGGTACCCGACTCGGGCGGCATTTCCCCGGTAGATTTCTCGATGACCAAGGCAGAGCACGCCTACGGCGAAAGCTGGCTGAGAAACATTCTCACCGAGATGTCGACCTGATCACCAGGCGCGCGACGAACACGAACCCCGCTGCGGCGGGGTTTGTTTTCTGGAATACCGGTAATGTCTTCCGGTAATATCGCGCTGGAGCAAGAACAGGACATGTCCAGTTCAACTCACATCCAACAAGGAGAAACAAGATAATGCGGGCACTCAAATCGATACTGGCGATCATCGGCGCCATCGCAATCACCCTCGCCGTCGTCGGCTACGTCAAATACAAGCAGTTCATGAGCGAACTCGACCCCGAGGCAGGACGCGTCTTTTCGGAAATGTACGAAAAGTTCGAACCATCCAAAGACTGGGCGAACGCCATGATGTGGTCGTTCCCGGTGGCCAAGGGCATCAGCCCCGAGGAGGTCAAGCGCTCGTTGAACAGCCTGGCTTACGAACGCAACCTGTTCTTCGCCGGCGAGGCGCCATTCCACAAGCAGGCCGAGGCCGCCACCGGCAAACCGTATCGCTACACGAATTTCATGAGCTTCTGCGATGTCCGGGTCGGCATGATGATGATCGATTACAACGACAAGTACTCCGCGTACATGCCATGCCGCATCGCCATCGTCGAGGACAAATCCGGCCAGGTCTGGCTGCATTCGATGAATCTCGACCTGATGATCTACGGTGGCAAACCCCTGCCGCCGGAAATGAAAGAGCAGGCGCTCAAGGTGCGCAATACGCTTTACGGGATCATGAAGGCGGCCGCCGAAGGCGACTTCTGACCGTTCCCGCCCGTCGCGCAACTCAAGCGTGGCTCGACGGGCGGTCGGCGAAAAGCCGGATCTACTTCATCAGCCTGGCCAGCATGGTGCCGTCGGCCGGTACCAGCGCATGCGCGGCTGGTGTTACATGGACCGTCGCCTTGCCCGCCAGCGGTGGCACGTTGTTGAGATCCTGGCTGAATCCCGGCACCACGAAATCGCCGAGACCGAAGGGCGCAGCCCGCACCAGCGATACATACTCGATGCGCGGATGCGGTTGCGTGTTGAGCCAGTAAAGCGCGCTACCGGGCACCGCCGGCGACAAATCGAGCAGCACTGGCCAGGAATCCTTGACGGCATAGTAATCGCGACCGCCGAAAATGTCCTTGACGAAGCCGACCGGACCCCTTTCATGCGTCGCATCGAGCGCCTGCAGCGCGCGCTCGGTACCCAGATGCGGCGAGGCGATGGTGATCAGGCGGGTAACGCCGGAGGCCGGATCGCGAACCAGTGCCATGCGCGCCACCACACCGCCGGCCGAATGGCCGACCAGCGTGATCGACTCCTTGCCATGGCGAGACTTGAGCGCGCGCAGGGCGGCGAGCAGCATGTCGGACTGCACCCACAGCGGCGCGGTCGATGGCAGTTCGATGCTGTAGGTCACTTTCGCCGCGCCGGGCACGGGGGGCGGCAGCGCCATGACGCCGTTGCGCGGGAAAATGACGCCGGCGGGTTGCCAGCCATTGTCCGCCAGTACCGCATTGACGCCGCTGAACTCCCAGGAACCGGCATTGCCCAGATAGCCGTGCACCAGCAACGCCACATCGGCGCGAACGCCCTGGGTCAGGCCGGCGAACAACACACAGAAAACGAGCAGCAACTTGCGCATGATAATTTCCTCCCTCGTAGATTAGCGCATTCTAATACAAGCCGCCGGTTTTGTGGACCTCGATGCAACGTCGGCAAATGCCACTCAAGTAGTTGATTCATAACGGCATAAAAATTTTACTTCCGGCGAAACCCGTTGCCAGCGAAGCTCGGTTACCATGCTTGAACGGCCAGCAGGCACACGGCTTGCGCTGACATGAACAAGGCACAAAATCCGGCCGGATCGCGTATCAACCACACGGAGGAGATGTCACGATGAAACTGCTACCCGCTACCATCACCGCACTGAACCTGCTTGCGGCAGCCGGCGCCGCACATGCCGCCGACCCGGACCTGGAGCGCAATCTTGCAGCCACCTGTGCCACCTGCCACGGCACCAATGGCCAGGCGGTTCAGGGCGCCGGCATGGAGGCATTGGCCGGCATGGACAAGGCCAAGGCCCTGCAGAAACTGAACGAATTCAGGAGCGGTGCAAAGCCAGCCTCGATCATGCACCAGATATCGAAGGGCTTTACCGACGAGCAGCTCGATCTGATGGCTGCCTATTTCGCTGCGCAAAAGTAGGGGGACAAAGCATGATGCTCATGAAACGGCGAGATTTCCTGAAGCTCGGCGCGGCGGCAGGGAGCATGGCTGCGCTGTACGGTTGCGCGGCCGGCGGCAACAAGGCCAGCGGTCATGTCGTCGTGGTCGGCGGCGGTTACGGCGGCGCCACGCTGGCCAAATATCTGCGCCTGTGGAGCGCGGGCGGTGTCCAGGTGACGCTGATTGAGCGCAATCCGGCCTTCGTCTCGTGCCCGATGTCCAACCTGGTCATTGGCGGGTTCAAAACCATGGAAGACATTACGGTCAGCTACGACAATCTGAAGAACAAGTGGCAAATCCGCGTCATCCAGGATGACGTGGTCGCGGTCGACGCCGCAAAACGTTCGATTTCCCTGGCCCGGGGCGGCAACATGACCTATGACCGGCTGGTGCTGTCGCCCGGCGTGGATTTCATGTTCGACCAGATTCCCGGCCTGAACAATGCCGCCGCCCAGTCGACGATTCTCCATGCCTGGAAGGCCGGTCCGCAGACCGTCGCGCTGCGCAAGCAGCTGGAGGGCATGAAGGATGGCGGGGTTTTCGCGATCTCGATTCCCAAGGCGCCGTTCCGCTGCCCGCCGGCGCCCTACGAGCGCGCCTGCCTGGTCGCCAGTTACTTGAAGCAGCACAAGCCGAAATCGAAGGTGATCATTCTCGATGCCAACGAGGAGGTGGCATCGAAGAAGGACTTGTTCACCAAGGCCTGGGCCGATCTCTACAACGGCATCGTCGAATACCGCCCTGAAAACGAAGTGAAGGATGTCGAGCCGGGCGCCAACACCGCCATCACGGAATTCGACAAGCTCCGGGCAGATGTCCTGAATGTGATTCCGCCACAACGTGCCGGCGATATCGCGACGAAATCGGGCCTCAAGCTGATCAACAATCGCTGGGTGGATGTGAATTGGTTGACGATGGAGTCGACCAATACGCCGAATGTTCACGTCCTGGGCGATGCGGTGTTCCCGGCGCCCGTCATGCCGAAGTCGGGAAATATGGCGAACCAGCAGGGCAAGCTCGCGGCGGCGGCGATCCTGAACCTGTTGGCTGGCCAGTCGCCGAATCCGACGCCGGTGGTGATGAATGCCTGTTACAGCTTCATGAATCCGAAGAGCGCCGCCCATATCACCTCGGTCCACACCTACGACGCAGCGACCAAAACCATGCAGCCGGTCAAGGGTTCGGGGGGTGTCTCGGCAGCGCGCAATGAAATCGAAGCCAAGTTTGCGCTGGGCTGGGCGAAGAACATCTGGGCCGACATGCTGGCCTGAGTTTGCCTGTCTCAATCAAGAAAGGCCGCATCACGCGGCCTTTTGTCCACCCTGCACCCTGTTAATCGAGTGTCGCGATGTACTCGGCGACGGCATGCGCTTCCAGTTCCGTGAGCTTGGAGGCAACGGTATGCATCACCGCGTTGTCGTTGGTGCGCTCACGCTTGCCAAACTGCTTCAGTTGATCCTCGATGTAGCGCGGGTGCTGGCCGGCCAGGCGCGGCAGTTGAGGGGTGCCATGGCCTTTGGCGCCATGACAGGTGGCGCAGCCCGGCAAACCGGAGAAGGAATTTCCCTTGTCGAAGATATAGCGTCCGACTGCGAGAATTTCGGTGTTCGCCGGCTTCCTCGCAAGCGCCTTCTTTTTCTCGAAAAATTCGCCCAGCGCCTTCATCTCGACCGGCGTCAGATCTTCCGCCTGCGGCTTCATGGTTTCGCTCTTGCGCTTGCCGCTCTTGAAATCGGCAAGCTGCCGCGCCACGTACTCGCCATGCTGGCCGGCAAGGCGTGGATAGACAGGGCTGGCTGACTCGCCCTCCATGCCATGACACATGAAGCAGCGCCCGGAAACGATTTCCTCGGCACGCACCTGCTCCGCCCTGGTATCCGCCAGCGCCGGCATGCCGGACAGAGCAGCCAAGGCAGCCATCGCCGCCGGAATGGAAGGCAAGTAACGCAATTGGTTTCCCCTTGTCGCAAACGATTGATCACTCTAGCGCCACATGGTAGTTCGCCTGCCCGGCGATTTCAATCAAGCGCCATCCCGGCACCCGGCAGCAATATCAAACGTGCTGTCAAAAGGGGTAGACGCGGCGGCGCAACGGCGCGAAGATTCGGCTTCGAACTGCAATCCCGGCAAACATCCGGACCGACGCGCCCGGAAGCCTGAACCGCCGGATTCCGGATACTGTCCAATCCGCTACGCTCAAGAACGATTAACCCTCAGGAGACATCATGCGCCTGCCCCTCATTGCCCTCCTCGCCCTGCTTCCCGTCGCTGCCTACGCTGCGGACCCGTGGGGAAAAGTCGATCTGGCAACCGGTAAAACGGTTCACGAAAAGTCATGCACCAGTTGCCACGTCAACAAATACGGTGGTGATGGCAGCAAGATCTACACCCGTGACGGGCGCAAGATTTCCAACAAGCAGGAATTGCTGCAGCGTGTTGGATCCTGCAATGCCATGATCAACGCCGGCCTTTTCCCGGAAGAGGAAGGCGCAGTCGCCTCTTGGCTGAACCAGCAGTATTACCACTTCAAGAACTGACATGGGGAGGCGTTTCAACAGCACGCCGCGCAAGGTTCAGCGTTGCCTCCTGCCGGCGATGCTGGCGTTGTCCGCCTTCGCTTCGGCCGCCGGCAACGACCTGCCGGCGGCGGTCGACCTGCGCGCCGAGGCTGCCCAGGCCAAACGTGCCGGCGGCCGCCCGCTGATCGTGGTGTTCAGTCGTGCTGAATGCCGGTATTGCGAAACGGTCAAGCGCGATTACCTGATACCGCTGGAAAAAAATCCCAGCTTTCACGGTGTGATGATCCGCCAGATCAATCAGGACAGCGACGCGGCGCTGACCGATTTCCGTGGCAAGAAAACCACCCAGGCCAACTTCGCCAGCGCGGAAAAAATCAATCTGGTACCGGTCGTCGCTTTCTATGGCCCGAATGGCAAGGCGCTGGCCGATCCGCTCGTCGGTGCCGGGCTACCGGATTTTTACCAAAGCTATCTGGAAGACGCGATCGCGAAATCCACGGTCGCCCTCAAGGCGCGTTGAAGCAGTTGAAAACCGGCGCTTGCGGCCGGTCGACCGCGCTGCGCAGCAAGTACCCTTGGAGCGCACCAATCATCTGAGTACCAGCGCCAAGGCCAGCGGCAGGAAAATCAGCGCGGCGAGGTTGCCAATCAGCACGATCGACGCCACGCGTTCAGGTTCCTGCCGGTAGCGCTCGGCAAACAGGAAATTCAGCACCGCCGGCGGCAAGGCGCCGAAGACCAGCAGCATCGCTGCCTCCCTCCCCTGCAGGCCGAGCAACTGGATGATGCCGGCGGCGATCGCCATGCCGGCCAGCGGCCGCAGCAACGCACTGCCGGTCGCCAGCCTCCATTCATGGAACGAGACATCGGTCATCCGCACGCCGAGCGAGAAGAGCAACAGCGGCACCGATACGTCGCCGAGCATCTTGATAGCGATGATCAGCGGCTGCCAGATGGGAATCTTGAGCATTGCCACGGTCAACCCGGCAATTGCGGCAAAAACCACCGGCACGCGCCACAGTGTCAGCAGGCGCGCCGTCGGGTCGAGCAGGCGGGCGCCAAACGTGAAGTGCAGGGTGTTTTCGACCATGAACAGGATCACCGCCGCCGGCAGCGCATCCTCGCCCCACGCCAGCACGGCGAGCGGCAGGCCGATATTGCCGGAATTGTTGAACATCATCGGCGGCACCAGCGTCTTCGGCTGGACACCGGTCATCCTGGCGATTGGCCAGGCAAGCAGCCCGCAGGCCGCCAGCATCAGGAAGGCGCCCAGCGCCAGCGGCGCGAACGCTGCGAGATCGAACGACTTGCCTGCCATCGCCGCAAACACCAGCGCCGGGACGAAGACATCCATGTTGAGCCGGTTGGCCACCGCCATTTCCGGCTTGTGGTGGCGGGCGTAGAAATAGCCGGCCGCAACAATCCCGAAGATCGGAAAGAGGATCGCGACGAGACGCAGCGGCAGGCTGTCCGGCGTCACAGAACGTAACGCGAAAGATCCTCGTCGGCTGCCAGGTCACCCAGGCGCTGATTGACGCAGGCGGCATCGATGACCAGCTTTTGCTGGCCGACCTTGCCGGCCTCGAAGGAAACCTCCTCGAGCAGCTTTTCCATGACCGTATGCAAGCGCCGGGCACCGATATTTTCGGTTTTCTCATTCACCTGATAGGCGATCTCGGCCAGCCGCCTGACGCCGTCCTCGGCGAATACGAGTTCGACCCCCTCGGTTTCGAGCAATGCCTGGTATTGCCGGGTCAGGCAGGCGTCGGTCTGGGTCAGGATGCATTCGAAATCGGCGACCGACAGCGAATCCAGCTCGACGCGGATCGGGAAACGTCCCTGCAGTTCGGGAATCAGGTCGGACGGCTTCGACAGGTGGAAAGCGCCGGACGCAATGAACAGGATGTGGTCGGTCTTGATCATGCCGTACTTGGTCGACACCGTGGTGCCCTCGACCAGCGGCAGCAGGTCACGCTGCACACCCTGGCGCGAGACATCGGCGCCCTGCATTTCGGAACGGCTGGCGATCTTGTCGAGTTCGTCGAGGAAAACGATACCGTTCTGCTCGACCGCCTTGACCGCCTCCAGCTTGACCTCCTCGTCATTGACCAGCTTGGCCGCTTCCTCGTCGGTCAGCAGTTTCAGGGCTTCGCTGATCTTCAGCTTGCGCGATTTCTTCTTGCCGCCCCCGATGTTCTGGAACATGCCCTGGATCTGCTGGGTCAGTTCTTCCATGCCGGGCGGCGCGAAGATTTCCGCCTGCATGCTCGGCGCGGCGACGTCGATTTCGATTTCCTTGTCGTCCAGTGCGCCTTCGCGCAGCTTCTTGCGGAATTTCTGGCGCGTGCCGCCATCGGTTGCGGTCGACCCGGTATTTTCATCGGAAAACCCGGAACCGCGGGCCGGCGGCAACAGGACATCGAGGATGCGTTCCTCGGCGGCATCCTCGGCGCGCGCCCGCATCTGCTTGATCGCCCGCTCGCGGTGCGACTTGATGGCGATTTCCACCAGGTCGCGGATGATCGTCTCGACGTCGCGCCCGACATAGCCGACTTCGGTAAACTTGGTCGCCTCGATCTTGATGAAGGGCGCGTTGGCCAGGCGCGCCAGACGGCGGGCGATCTCGGTCTTGCCGACGCCGGTCGGGCCGATCATTAGGATGTTCTTCGGCGTGATTTCCGAGCGCAGCGGCTCGGCGACCTGCGCCCGCCGCCAGCGGTTGCGCAAGGCGATGGCCACCGATTTCTTGGCGTTGTTCTGGCCGACGATATGTTTGTCCAGCTCATGGACAATTTCCTGCGGGGTCATTTCCGCGCCGCCACTCATTCCAGCACCTCGATCGTGAAATTGCGGTTGGTATAGATGCAGATGTCGCCGGCGATCTCCAGCGACTTGGTGACGATGTCGCGCGGCGCCAGTTCGCTGTTCTCGAGCAAGGCGCGCGCCGCGCTCTGCGCGTAGGCGCCGCCCGAGCCGATGGCAACGATGCCCTGCTCAGGCTCCAGCACATCGCCGTTGCCGGTGATAACCAGCGAGCTTTCGCGGTCGGCCACCGACAACATGGCTTCCAGCCGGCGCAGGGCGCGGTCCGAGCGCCAGTCCTTGGCCAGTTCGACGGCCGAACGCAGCAGGTTGCCCTGGTGCTTTTCCAGCTTGGCCTCGAAACGCTCGAACAAGGTGAAGGCATCCGCCGTGCCGCCGGCAAACCCGGCGAGGATGCGGCCCTGATACAGCCGCCGCACCTTTTTCGCGGTGGCCTTGATGACGATGTTGCCCAGCGTGACCTGGCCGTCGCAGCCCATGGCGACGGAAGTGCCCCGGCGCACCGACAGGATCGTCGTGCCGTGATATTGCTCCATGGTTTTTCCTGACCCTTAAGACTTGGGAACGATGATGCGGGCGAATTTGTTGATGCCGACCACGGCCATCAGCTCCGCCACCAGATGATTCGGGCTACGGATCGTGACCTCGCGCCCGCTGCCCTTGAGGGGCGACAGCCGATTGACCAGTTGCCCGGCCGAGAAGAAATCGAGCCGGCGCACGCCCGAAAAATCGAGAACGACATTTTCCTGCAGGTTGAGGACGGCGATCAGGTCGTCGAACCGGCTGTTCTTGATCTCGCCGCTCAGGTAATGCGCATCGTCAACGGGCGCCGCGTTCTTGGTCGCCGGCAGCGAAGGGGTCGTAACAGCTTCCCAGGACGGCGGCGAACGCTCGAAGGTGACGGCGAAGTCGATCGCGCATTGCTCGAAATCCTCCTGCGTCCCATGGCGCTGCAGCAATTCCAGCAGCAGCAGCCATGAGCGGGCGTTCTGCGCCTCGCCAGCCACCAGCCGGGAACGGAGGGGCTGGATCACGCCTTCGATCTGATCGAGGACGATTACCGCCCCCTGGCGCCGCGCGCCCGTCAGCAATTCGGCGAGACGGCCGGCAATTTCATCGTCGCAACCGAGCAGCCGGCTGCAATCTACGCGCAGCGGCCGCTTCAGCTTGAGCGCATCGGCCAGTGGCGAGAGGACGGCCGGATGATCGGCGGTCAACACGCCCTGCAGTTCGCAAACCGCGACGCCGGGGCCGGCCGAAGCCGGCTTCGGCGTCACCTGGCGCCAGGGCGGCGGCGACATTTCGCAGGTCTGGACAAATTCGCCGGACAGCTTGTCGAACGCTGCCCGATCACCGCTCAATTGCAGGAAATCGAACAGCATCTGCCACAGACGCAGGCCTTCCGTCCCCGGATAGGCGCCCAGCAGCGACTCGAGCAACGGACGAACGACGGTATCCTGACCATTGGCATAGATCACGGCGACCTGTTCGATATCGGACTGGATCGATTCGGCGCCGTGATTGACGTCGATCGCCATGACGTCCGATTCGGTGTACTCGCGCTCGAACTCGGACATCGCGAACGCCATCTCTTCCTTGGTCTTCGGCTGCGACTTGCCGGTCACCGGCTTCTCGCCGGACGCGCCGTCGGTCGTAAATTCGAGATCGGGCAAGGGCTCAGGGACCTTGACTGCCCCATCCTGCGTTGCCGGTTGCTCAGCGACGGCAGGCGGCGGCGCAAAGGCCGGCTTCGGGCGCATGACCTCGCGCTCCGGCATTTTCTGAGTTTTTTTCTTGAACAGCGAAAAGACCATGCTTACCTCGATTGCAGAACCGCTGTTTTAGCATGCCGCACGATGTCATGCAATGAGCAACCCGACGATGATAAGCAACAATGCAAGGACCGGCCCGAATGGCTGATCCAGGCCAAGGGCCAACAGGAAGGCGGCGACATAGCCGGCCAGGCCGATCGTCGTCGCCAGCAGGAGTCCGTTGCGCCAGCTGCGGGCGCGCCTGAAGGCGATCCACGCCGGCACGAAAACCAGCGCGAAGCCGCCCATCACGCCCATGGTCATCGTCGCCAGCGCCAGTGTCAGGGCGGCAACCAGGTCGAAGCCGAGAACCACGGGCCAGATGCGCAATTGGCGCGCCCTGAAATAATCGGGATAGACGCGGGCCAGCAGCAGGTGGCGCGACAGGACAAGCAGCATCGCCCCGGCGAACAGCGCCCACGGCGCCACCAGCGCGAGTTGTACGGCGCCCGAAAAATACAGCTGGCCATCGAACAGCGAGTGACCGAGGCGCTCGGCCAGCGGCTGGTTGGCCGCCAGCAGCACGGCGATCGCCCAGCCGCCCAGCAGCAACAGGGCGAATGCCGCCCCGCCGGCCAGTCGGCGGGAGAACAGGGGCTTGCCAGCCCCGGCCAGCGCGGCGGCAGCCATCCCGCCAAGCGCCGGCGGCATCCCGCCGACCAACGCCAGCAAGGCGCCGGCGGCGGCGACATGGGCATAGGCCAGCGCGGCCAGCCACTCGTCGCGCAGGCGCAGGAAACAGCCGAGCACCGGCAGCACCAACGCCAGGCAAAGTCCGGTCAGGAACGGCAGGAAAAACAGGTCAGACCACATCGGCGCTCTCCCGCAAGACGATGACCTGATCGCACACCGCCTCGACGAATTCGTGATCGTGGCTGACGACGACGATGCCGGTTCCCGACCCGGCAAGCCTCCGTAACGCTGCGATCAGGTGATCGACCCCCGCCGCATCCAGATTGTTGGTCGGTTCGTCGAGCAGGATCAGGTTGGCTGGCGACCGCAGGACTGCCCACAGCGCCAGATAGTGCCGTTGCCCGCCCGACAGGCGGTCGAGCCGGTCATCCAGCCGCCCGACCAGCCACGGCGGCAGGCCATCGCTGGCAGCCCCGGTCAGCGCCAGCAGTTCACGCCCGCAGAGCGGCACCCCTTCAACCGGCGGAACGTCCTGGGTCTGCAACGCCAGGCGCAACCCCGGGCGCGTCTCGAGCGCACCGGAAAATACCCGCGCCCGACCGGCCAGCGCCGAGAGCAGTGTCGTCTTGCCCACCCCGTTGGCTCCGGTCAACCCGAGAATCCGCCCCGATTCCAGCGTGAAATCGAGCGGCGCCGTGGCCGGGCGCTGCCAGCCTGCGACCAGCGCCGTAGCGCGGATCAGTACCGCACTCAACGCAAACCTTTCAGCATGCGCTGCACGGTATCGTCGAAAAGGCCAAACAGGTCGCCGGCCGCGGGCGTTCCGCCGACAGTAAACGGCAGCATGACCGCCGGAATGCCGGCCTTATCGGCAATCCACAGGCTCGGTCCGTCGCTCTGATAGGCGGTGCGCAGCACCATCTTTGCCGGGGTGCTCTGCTGGCGCGCGACCAGGCCTGAAAGCTGGCCGCTGGTCGGCTCGATCCCCGGCTTCGGCTCCAGTGTTCCCGTTGTCTTGAAGCCCAGCCAATGCGCCAGGTAGATGAACGAATCGTGGTGTGCGAGGACCGGCACGCCGCGCAACGGCAGCGCCTCTTTTTCCCAGCGCAAGATGGCAGCCTGCCATTTGTCGGCGAAGGCCTTGTAGCCAGCCTGGTAGGCTGGCGCATTGGGAGGATCAAGTTCGCCGAGGCGGGCGGCGAGGGCCTCGCCGATCCGGAACAGGTTCCGCGGATCGAGCTGGATGTGCGGATTGCCGGCGGCATGGATGTCGCCCCGGGAACGATCGAGCACCGCCGGCACGTCGAGCATGGTCACGTAGCGTGCCGCTTCGAAATAGCCCGGACGGCCGGGCTGGATATTGGCATTGCCGGAATCGCGCACGACGAGCGGCAGCCAGCCGACTTCAAGATCGGCGCCAGTCGCCACGACCAGATCGGCACGCCGCGCCTGCGCCAGCAACGAAGGCCGCGCCTCGATGCGGTGCGGATCCTGCAGCCCGGTGGTCGCCGTGAACACGCTGACCTTGTCGCCACCGATTTCGCGGGCCAGGGCGCCCCACTCCGGGACGGTCGCGAAGACCTGCAGGGCTGCCAGCGCGGGGACGCTGGCAGCCGCCAGCAGAATGGTCATCAATAATTTGATCATTTTCACTTTCCTCAGAATTTGTGCGCGCCATGAGCGCCGAGGCTCATGATGTACTGGACGATCCACTGGTTGTCGGTGATCCCGAACATCGATTTGTCCTGAGCGTATTGCAGGCGCATCCTCGAGTATTCACTCCAGCTGTAATCGACCATTGCCGTCGCGCGCTTCGGCTTGTAGTCCTCGACCACCAGATTGGCAGCGTTGGCGCCAAGGTCCTGCACGCCGCTGTCGAGCTGGTCGTAACGCAGGCCAGCGCGCCAATTGGGCGTAAACTGGAAGACCCCTTGGGCGTACCAGCCACGTTGGTTGGTGTTGTAGTCGCCACCCACCGTGTCGCCCGCCGCCAGCGGATCGCAGGCACTGCCCAAGCCGCTGCAGTTGAGGCTGCCCTTGTCCTTGCGCCAGAAATACTCACTCTGGAACTTGAAGTTCTGATATTTCGGATTGCCGTCGGGCGCCCATTTCCAGACGAAATCGGCCAGCCAGGTGTCGGTGTCGCCAGTGAACGAAGCCAGCGCCGGCAAGCCGTTGATATCGTAAAACTCAGCCTCGCGACTGTCCGACGAGGTTCGCAGGTAGGAGGCGCCGGCCCGCCAACTGTTGGAAACACCCAGGTCATCGCCGAGGTGAGCATACAAGGCCCAGGCCCCGACGCCATTCTTGTTGCGGTCGGTTCCCGGGTAGTTTGCGCCGCGCCCGGCTTCGGCACCGAACTCCAGGAACAACGGCGTCGGCGCCAGCCACTTGAGCTGCACCCCGTCCTCCCGGAAGGAGGCCTCGGGGCCGAACATCGCGATGTACATCAGCGGGGCGTTGGCGAAATCCCACTGATGCGGATGCTGCTCGTTCAGATAGCCGATGCCGGAGCGATAGCGGCCACCCTTGACGCCGATGCCGTGGCCGATCGCCGATGACTGGAACCAGGCCTCCTCGACGCCCACCTCGCCGTCGTTGACGGCAAAAATTGCCCGGCCGCGCCAATATGGGTCGATGCCGCCGCCGATCACCAGCTCGGTCTCGTTGATCGAAAAGCCGCGCAGATTGTCGAGCTGATTCGGCCAGAAACCGGTAATCGTCCGGTTGGGAACATCCTTGGTGTTCACGTACTGTCCCTGCAGGATCAGCGACACCTCGGGGTTGAAGGCGCTGGCGCTGGTTGGAGCAGCAGCGACCACCGGGCCCGGCGCCGGCTTGTCCGGCGCTGCCGACCTGGCTTCGGCCTGCGCCGCAGGCTTTGCCTGGGCGTCGAGTTCGGCCTGGGCCAGCTTTTTTTCGAGCGCGGCGATGCGCTGCTCATAAGTCTTTTTCATCTCGTCGATCTGGCTGCGGATCGCGGCGAGATCGGCATCACTGGCAGCCTGCGCGCCGCACGAGGCGGCAAGCAGCGCAGCCATGACAAATGGCTTGTGCAACATGGAATTTCTCCTGAAAACGCAATGATCGCGACAACAGCTTCGAAAGCTGCGGTCGACGGCTAAAAACAGGCGTTTTTCAGGCGGCAGGCGGCCCGCGCTGCGGTGCCGCAGGGGCCGGGAAAGCACTGCGGGCATGGGCATGCAGCGCCTCCGGGACAAGTAACAGCGGAGCAACCGGCGGTTGCGGCGCCAGTGCCGGCAGCGCGGCGCCGAGGTCGTGCGCCGTCAGACAGAGTTCGCAAGTGTGCGTGGGCAAGCCACTCTCTTTGTCCACCGCATGCCCGACGGCATGCGCCCCCGCCGCCAGTTGGGCGAGCAGAAGGACAGCAACGAGAAGCAGGTGGCGCAGCGGATTCACGGCAATAGTTTAGTCGACCTGGACGAGCAAACCCTTGAGATATTCACCTTCGGGAAAACTCAGGGCCACCGGATGATCGGCGGCACCGGCCAGCCGCCGCACGATTCGGGCATCGCGCCCGGCATCCACCGCCGCGCCGGCGACAATCTTCTGGAACAGCTCGAGCCCGATGCCGCCGGAACACGAGTACGTCATCAGCAGCCCGCCCGGCCTGAGCAGGCGGAAGCCCAGCAGGTTGATGTCCTTGTAGGCGCGCGCCGCGCGCTCGGCATGGGCGGCGGAGGGCGCGAACTTTGGGGGATCGAGGACGATCAGGTCGAACAGCCTGCCATCCTTGCGAAAATCGCGCAGCGCCTGGAAGACGTCGGCCTCGCGCCATTCGGCGCGCTCGGCCGGCAACTGCGCATTGAGTGCCAGATTCGCCTGCGCCTGCGCCAGCGCCGGACCCGATGAGTCGATGGAAAGCACGTGCGCCGCCCCGCCCGCCAGAGCCTGCAGCGAAAAGCCGCCGGTGTAGCAGAAGCAGTTGAGCACCTCCTTGCCCGCCGCCAGTTGGCCGAGCAGGGCGCGGTTGTCGCGCTGGTCGAGGTAGAACCCGGTTTTGTGGCCGCCGGCGATGTCGACCGCGAGGAGCACGCCATTTTCCTTGATGACCGGCGGCGAGTCCGGTGCCGCGCCGTGCAGCCAGCCGGTCGTCGGCTCCAGCCCTTCCAGCCCGCGCACGTCGGAGTCCGAACGTTCGTAGATGCGCTCGCAGTCGGTCGCCTTGAGCAGACCGGCGACGATGGC
>DATIUN010000004.1:0-2948 GCA_035466795.1 Azonexus sp.
TCCAGTTCACCCCGGCCCGCTTTGCGGCCAGCGCGGTCAGCCGGTACAAGGCACCCGAATCCAGATAGGAAAAACCCAGCGCCGCGGCCACCCGCGCGGCGACTGTACCCTTGCCCGAAGCTGAAGGGCCGTCGATGGCGATCACCGGCGCCGCCGTGGTCACCGCGGCGAAACGCCCGAAATAATCCGGGAAGGTCTTGGCCACACACTTCGGGTCGTTGATGCGCAATGGCGTGCCGAACGCGGACAGCGAGAAACACATCGCCATGCGGTGATCGTCGTAGGTATCGATGGCCGCCGGTTTCAGTCTGGCCGGCGTGATACGGATAAAATCCGCGCCCTCTTCCACAATGGCGCCCAGCTTCCGCAGCTCGGTCGCCATCGCCGCGATGCGATCGGTTTCCTTGACCCGCCACGACGCGATGTTGCGCAGCGTTGTCGTGCCGCTGGCGAACAGCGCCGCCGTGGCCAGCGTCATCGCCGCATCGGGAATATGGTTGCAATCGAGGTCGACCGCGACCAGTCCACCTTCCGGCGCCCGCGCTTCCATCCAGTTTGCTCCCATCTCGATGCGGGCGCCCATCTGGGCCAGTGCCTCGGCAAACCTCACGTCGCCCTGAATCGAATCGCGCCCGACGCCCTCGACGCGCAGCGGGCCGCCACCGATGGCGCCGAGCGCCAGAAAGTATGAAGCCGAAGAGGCATCGCCCTCGACATAGACGGTACCCGGTGACAGGTAACGGCTACCCGCTCGCACGGTGAAACGCTGCCAGCCCTCGCGCTCGACGACGACACCAAAGCGCGCCATGATGGCCAGGGTAATCTCGATGTAGGGTTTGGAAATCAGCTCCCCGACGACGTCGACCGCAACCGTCTCGCCAGTGAGCGGCAGCGCCATCAGCAGGCCGGTCAGGAACTGGCTCGACACATCGCCGCGCACCTTGACGCTACCGCCCGGCGCAATCGTCGCCGGCTTGAGGTGCAAGGGCGGATACCCCTCATTGCCGAGATAAGTCACATCGGCGCCAAGCTGGCGCAAGCCATCGACCAGGTCGCCGATCGGCCGCTCATGCATGCGTGCCACGCCCTTCAGCACGTAGTCGCCGCCGGCCAGCGCCAGCGCCGCGGTCAGCGGACGGAACGCCGTGCCGGCATTGCCGAGGAACAACTCCGCCTGACGCACCGGAAAGCGTCCGCCGCACCCGGTGATCCGCCAATTTCTACCACCCAGCGACGCAATGCCAACACCAAGTGCCCTGAGCGCGTCGAGCATGCGCTCGGTATCGTCCGACGCCAGCAGGTCGCGCACTTCGGTTTCACCATCGGCCAGCGCTGCCAGCAACAGCACCCGATTGGAAATGCTCTTCGAGCCCGGTAGGTGAACCGTGCCGGATGCGGAAATCAGTTGTGGAAGATCGAGGAATTCGTGAGTCACACCGTCACCGTGGTCAATGCGCGGCACTTGCCGCAAACGCTGTTCAGGAATTGATTGTCGCCGGGCTGTATTCCGGAACCCATTGCATCAGGGCCTCGCGTACCCGCCCATCGCTCTGGCAGGGATCGGCAAGCCAGGGGCGCAAATTCGGCAAAAAATCATCGTCGACCGCACGCGCCCGGGCAATGCGCAATTTTGGATGCGGGGTCTGACGCGTATGCTCGGCGTCCGCCAGTAGTTCTTCATACAGCTTTTCGCCGGGACGCAATCCAGTAAACTCGATACGAATCTCGCCCTCGGCATAACCGGAAAGATGAATCATCTTGCGCGCCAGGTCGACAATCTTCACCGGTTCCCCCATGTCGAGCACGAAAATCTCGCCGCCCTGCCCCATCGCCGCCGCCTGCAACACCAGTTGCGCTGCCTCGGGAATCGACATGAAGTAACGGGTGATTTCCGGGTGGGTCACGGTGACCGGCCCGCCGCGGGCGATCTGCTCCTGGAACTTGGGAATCACGCTGCCGGTGCTGCCCAGCACGTTGCCGAAGCGGACCATCTCGAACTGCGTGCTGCCTTCCTGCCGATGCAGCGCCTCGCAAACCATTTCGGCCAGGCGCTTGGTCGCCCCCATGACGTTGGTCGGATTGACCGCCTTGTCGGTTGAAATCAGTACGAATCGTTCAGCACCGAAGCGGGCCGCGCACTCGGCCACCTGCAAGGTGCCCAGCACGTTGTTGCGCACCGCCTGCCAGGCATTGGCGACTTCCATCAGCGGCACATGTTTATAGGCAGCGGCATGGAAAACCACTTGCGGCACATGCGCCGCAAAGATCTCGGCGAGACGCGGCGCATCCTTGACATCGCCGGCCAGCGAAACCAGCTCGATATCCGGCATATGAACCGAGAACCACTGTTCCAGCGTGTAAAGCGCAAACTCGCTCTGCTCGAAGAGAACCAGTTTCCGCGGGCCGAATCGCGCCAGTTGCCGGCACAACTCGCTACCGATCGAACCGCCGGCCCCGGTTACCAGAATCGACTTGCCACCCACCATGTCGGCGACATGCCGCGTATCGATCCACACCGGCTCGCGGCCCAGCAAATCCTCGATCTCGACCGGGCGGATCGATGAAATGGCAACCCGCCCTCCCATCACATCCTCAAGTCCGGGCACGGTAAACACATGGGCACCCGCCTCGACTGCAAGATCGGTCGCCCGCCGGCAGGCATCGGCAGCAGCCGACGGCATGGCCAGAATCACGTGTGATGCCTTTTCCGAGGACAGCACTTCAGGCAGGCTCTCGATGCCACCGATGACGGGGTTTCCGGAAAGCTCCCGACCCCATTTGCTGGCATCATCGTCCACCAGCGCCACCACCCGCCAATCAGCGCTGCGCTCAAGTTCGCGCACCAGCATCGCCCCGCCGCGCCCGGCCCCGACGATCACCACCGGCTTGCCCTGGGCGATCAAGCCACCGTAGAGCCGGTGCTCCTTCCACATGCGGTAGGCCGCCCG
>DATIUN010000005.1:0-2179 GCA_035466795.1 Azonexus sp.
TTTCTGACGACGCGCAATTTCGACGTGATCTACGGCTACAACGCCGCCGAGAGCTACGGACTGGCCATTGCCCACCTCGCCGACCGGCTCCGTGGCGGGCCGCCATTTGCCACACCCTGGCCGACCGACGACCCCGGTCTCTCCCGCGCCGAGCGCCGCGAACTGCAGACCCTGCTCGTCGCCCGTGGCCACGACATCGGCGAGATCGACGGCATGCTCGGCGACAAGAGCCGCGTCGCGATCAGGGAGGAGCAGGCCCGGCTCGGCCAGACGGTAAGCGGTCGCGGCGGACAGAAGTTACTCCGGGCGCTGCGCCAGGGCGGATAGCACCGAAAGCGCCATCGAATCTCCATTGCTTCGGCTGCCAAGTGATACGATTTGCAAATCGATCGAGTTGATAGCGATCAAATCCGGTGGCGCGACGATGGACTAAGCTGCACCGACATTCCGATCGGCAGGAGCCTGGCACGATGACCGAATCGCTTGAATTTGAATGGGTTTTGCGGCCCGATTCCAACCCCTCACTCGAACACTACGTCCTGCATTTCCATGGCGTGGCGCAGACGTGGGACGACGATGCCGGTGATGAGATTCTGGTCGGCCGCATTGCCGGCCACCGGGTCGATCTCGCACTGGCACGCCATGATGGTATCGGTCTGGACGAGTTGCTGGATTCCGTCTCGCACGCCATCGCCGAGTTCAAGATCACCGCCTTCGCCGACAACAACTGCTACGTGCCGCTAACCCGTGCCAAATCAAGCGACCCGCAGCAACACTGCGAGTGCCTTGTGTATATCGACGAGGTGATCGTGGAACCCGCCCATCGCGGCAAAGGCGTCGGTAGTGAGCTGTTTCGCCGCATGAGCGAATCGATCGATCTGGAAAACTGTGTCATCGGGCTCAAGGCATTCCCGATTCTGGAACAGCCAGGCGCCATCCGCGGTCCGGAAGAGATCGAGCGGGTGAAACAGTTCTACACCCGGCTCGGCTTCCATCCCGTCGGCGAGGACTTCATGATCAAGGATGCCAGCCTTTGCGGCTCCAAGAAAAAACGCACGGCGCTGCGCAACAGGGAAGGCGCTGACGGATAGTGCAAACCGACATAAGCAGAACCGTTTTGGCGAGGCCCACTCCAACAACTGCTTACGTCGCTGTTTCAGCCGCACCCGGCCAGAAAGCCCCCCGGTCCGCTGTGGAGAAATCGATTCAGTCAAGCAACCGCGAGGAGCCTCATGTCGATTCGCGTTCTTGCCTTTTCCTTCCTGACTTTCCTGCTTGGCGTAACCAGCACGGTCGCCGTGGCCGATGTCGCCATCGCCGTCCGCGAGGCGGGCGACGGCTTCATCGTCGAGGCGACCATCGATGCGCCGGTCGCGCTGCAGACGGCGTGGGCGGTGCTGGTCGATTACGACCACATGGCCACCATATTGGACAATCTGTCGAGCAGCAAGGTGGCCAGCCGCAACGGAAACCACCTGATCGTCAAACAGGATGGCGTCGCCAGATTCGGCCTGTTTTCATACCCCTTCCAGGTCGAACGGGAAATTCGCCTGGAACCGATGACACGCATTCGGGCGAAGAACCTGAGCGGTTCGATCAAACGGATGGAGAGCGAGGTGCGCCTGAATGCGGCGAACAAGGGAACGTCGGTGCACATCGACTACCGTGCCGAATTCGTCTTCGACTCGATCCTCGCCGGCCTGTTTGCCATGTCGTTCCTCCACCATGAAGTGGATGAACAGTTCCGGCTCATGGTCGCCGAGATGAAACGGCGCGAAGCACAATTGATATCAGGCGCGTCGCCGACTCAATAAGGCCCTTGTCCGACCGGATACGCTGCCACCGATAAAATTCGGCAGCTCGGTTACGCCGCTTTCACCCACTTCTTTTCCCCCGCCGGCACGGCAAACGGCAACCAATTTTCCGGCGGCGGCAGCGGGCAGGTGGCGAAGGGGGTGAAGGCGCAGGGCGGATTGTAGGCACGGTTGAAATCGAGCCATATTTTGCCGTCGACCGCGGCAGGCACTTTCAGGAAGCGCCCGGCGCCGTAGGTTTCCTTGCCGCTGGTCCGATCACGGAAGACAAAAAAGACTTCCTTGTCGTTTACCGACATCGGCAGCAGGGTCACGGTTTGCCCGGCAACCTCGAATACCGCCTGATGCGCGACTTCGACCGTTTT
>DATIUN010000006.1:0-7591 GCA_035466795.1 Azonexus sp.
AGCGGTTTCTGATCGCCATGGCCGGACCAAGGCGAGCCGACTGGCAGTGGAAGTCTGCCTTTCTGCGCCATAGATCCTTGCGCCTCCGGGCGCGCCCAGAGGGCGCTTGGGCCACAGGCCCATTCACCCTCTGGTTGCGGTCGACCCCCGAAAATGGCCGGTTTTCAAACGCCGTTGCTGGCTGCCGGCCCTGCGCCGGATTGTCCGGTTGCTACTGGTGGCGTGAGTTGGGCGGCTGCCGGAGCGCTGGCGCCGTATTTCCGCTCGAAGGCCTCGGCGGCCTTCTTGACCGACACGAAGAAATCCTGGCTGCCGATTTCCTCGGAGAGCCCCACCTTGGCAAGTTCTTCCAGGAAGGGCCGCGGTGAATCGGCTATCTTGACGTCAACACCGGCATCGGCAAGTTCCTGGTGCAGTTCGGCGAAGCGCTGCGCTGCGGTGACGTCCATGTCGTGAATCGCCTGGGCGTCAATCACCAGCCACTTGACGGGCGGGTCTGCCGCGCGAACCAGTTGCCGGATGCGGGTCATGACATGCCGCGCATTGGCGAAGATAAGCGGTGCGTAGAGCCGGTAGACAAGCAGGCCGGGCACGCATTCCCCCTCGTCCTCCGTGCGGCAATCGTGAAACTTGCCGTCGCTCTTGCGCCGGCGAAGCACGGCGTCGTCCGGACGCGAGATTTCCACCAGTACCGAGATCAACGACAGCAGCAGGCCGAGAATGATCCCGGGGACGACCCCGGCAATCAGAATCGCCGCGGTGACGCCCATGCCAATGGCGAACTCGACCCGATCGATCTTGTACAAGGCCGACAGTGAAGCCACTTCGAGCATGCCGATGGCGGTAACGATGAGGATCGCGCCCAGCGCCACTTTCGGCAACAGGGCGATCAGGCCGGTCAGGAAGAACAGGAAGAGCAGCAGGCCGGCGGCCAGCACCAGTTGCGCCACCTGTGACTTGCCACCCGCCGAATCGACGATCGAGGTTCGTGACTGGCTGGCGGACACCGGAAAGCCCTGCCACAGGCCGGCGAGGATGTTGGCCGAGCCGAGTGCGATCAGCTCGCGATTGGGGTGGACTTCGTAACCATTTTTTTCGGCAAATGTCTGGGCCAACAGAATGCCGTCGGAAAAGGCGAGGAAGGCAATTGCCACCGCTGCCGGCGCCAGCGCCGCGACATCCCCCCATCTCAGTGTGGGGACCGACAGGCTGGGCAGGCCGGAAGGTACCTCGCCGACCAGCGCCACACCATGGCTACCGAGGTCAAGCACGAAGGAGGCGGCAATTGCCACTGCGCTGACTGCCAGCGCACCAGGTAGGCGCGGCATCCAGCGCGCAAACGCAACCAGCATGCCGACCAGGATGACGCCAAAAGCGAAAGTCGCCAGGTGTGTCTCGGGCAACTGCCTGATCAAGGTGAATACGATATCGAAAAATTCATCGCCCTCGATATTCATGCCGAACATCTTGCCCAGTTGAGTTGCAATCAGGACCAGCGACGCGCCATTCAGATAGCCGATCAGCACCGGGCGTGACAACAGGTCGGCGATGACCCCCAGTTTCAGGCGCCCCGCGAGTATCAGCACGACGCCCGAGAGCAGGCTGAGTACGGCCGCCAGCATGACAATGCGTGCCGGATCGCCTTCGGAAAGCGGCAGGATGGCTGAACCGGCCAGCAGCCCGATGGCGGCATCCGGTCCGGCAATGACGTGCCGCGAACTGGAAAACAAGGCGTAGCCAATGGCCGCCGCCAATGCCGCGTAGAGGCCGGTAATCGCCGGCAGATGGACCAGTTCGGCATAGGCGATAACCGACGGAATCGAGACGATGCAGGCTGAAAGTCCGGCGGTCACATCCTTGCCCAGCCACGCGAGGCGGTAGTTCTTCAGGATCGCGATCAGCGGCAATCCGGACTGCAGGCGCTTCTGGAATGAGGCCACGCTCATGGGTTTTACTCAGGGCTGAGAAAAGCACAGGCCGGAAATATATCACCCCGATCCGTCGCGTATCCGGAAAACGATGGCTGCGCGTTGATTACCTACTTCATCACCTGTTTTCTAGGGCTTCGGCGCTTCTACAAGCCATAGCCGGCGCCAGCCCTCGTGGCCGAGACGGCGCAGGGTTTCGATGTTGCGCTCGAAGATGTCGGCGGCGTCGGGAAAGGCCGCCACGGCTCGATCGATGCTCGCCTCGCGCAACAGGTGCAGGGTCGGATACGGCGAACGGTTGGTGTAGTTGTCGATGTCGTCGGCGTCGCTGCCGGCGAACTCGTATTGCGGATGGAGGCTGGCGATCTGGATGACGCCGTCGAGTTCCAATCGTCGGATTGCCGCGTCGGCCTCGGCGAGGAAGAAATGGAAGTCGAGAAAGTCGCCCATGACCTCGGGATGGATCAGCAGCGTGGTGTCGTGCAACTCGGGATCAGCCGCCGCCAGCGTCTGCAATTCATGTTCAAGTTCGGCCAGCAGTTCGTCGGCAGTCCGTGCGCCGGTAACGGCAAAGCGAATTTGCTGCTTGACGTGCACCGCCTTGGCAAACGGGCACAGGTTGAGGCCGATGACCGCGCGTTCGAGCCAGACTTGCGTGGCGGCGACCACCCCGGCCGCTGTCGCGGCGTCGGCAGGCGGGATCAGTACTTCAGGCAGGGCGGACATCGGTTCCCGCCGCGCGGACGATGACCGGTGCCGTGGCCAGCCACTGAAACAGCTCTCGCTCACGAATCAGCGGCCAGCGGTCGTAAAGCAGAATCTCGGCTGGCCGCCACAGCGCGACCCAGGCGAAGATGATAAGGCTCTGCTCGATCGTTTCGAAGAAGCTCGACTTGGGAAAGACATTGGTCAGTGCGATACCGGCCAGCGTCGCGAAAAGCATGACCAGCAGACCGACCACCAAGCCCTTGCGGCCCAGGCGGCGCAGCTCGTTCAGTTCAATTTCCTGCTCGCGGGCCCGCAGTTCGAAGTGGTTCCCGATTGCGGCGGCGAGTTCCTCGGCCAGCGTCGGCCCGATCGTGGCAGGCGGTAGGTAGATGACAAGGTCGACGGGACTGCCGGCGTCGATTTCGCGAGCATAGGAAACGATATGCCGCTCGGCCTCGCGGTCAAGTTCGCGTTCGCGAAAGGGGGCGGGATCGAAACTGTTGAACAGTTGCTCGACACTTTTGATCCGGATTTCGATTTCTTTGCTGTTTGTCATGCTGAACAATCGTCAACCATCGTTGGGTACGCGTCGTGCATGGTGCCTGATCACGACCGTCAGCGCTACGAGCACCAGCAGCGGGTCGAACAGCACATCCCACAGGTTGGCGAAGAGGCCGCTGGCATAGCCGGCAAAGTCGAGCGCCAGGATCAGCAGCCAGCCGTCGAGGCGGCGCCACCACAGCAGCGCCGCCAGCGGGAGGCTGGCGGCGAGCATTGGCAGGGGCTGGTAGCCGAGTGCATAGGGGTCGAGCGGCCCAAGGCCGAGCGCCATGGCGTAGAACGGAAGAGCAAAGGCGAGCAGGATCAGGGCGGGCCGGTACGTCAGCGGCGCTGGCTTGATGGCGATCAGTTGCCAGACCGTGAGGGCGAGCAGGGTCAGTGACGGGGTGCCGGCGAAGCCGTGCATGAACGACGCGATGCCGGTCGCCAGCGCGACGGGAATCGCCACGAAGGCGAGCATCCGCCGGCGGTCGCCGAGCGGCAGCAGCATGATCAGGGCGCCGAAGATGATGGCGTGCGCCACAAAGCCGTAGAGCGCGGTGGCGCTCATGGTGTTTCCCCGTCCAGCCAGGCCTTGTTGAACACCGCGTGCTTGATGCCCTGGCGGCGCCAGGTGTAGGCCAGATGAATTTGACCGTCGCGCGTCTGCAACAGCGCCGGGTAGGAAAATTCGGCGCCGGCGTCGGCGACGCTCTCGACGGTTGGCGCCGGACGCCAGGTCTTGCCGGCATCGTCCGAAATCCAGAGCAGCAATTCGTTGCGATTGCTGGCCCCGTTGCCGGCGATCAGCAGACGGCCGCCGTGCAGGCGCAGCATGGCGACGGAGGCGTTCGGGTTGGGCAGCGGCAACGCATCGGCTGCCGGCCACTGCCGGCCACCGTCAGCGCTCGTCGCGCTGCGAATCCGCCCGGGAGCGGGTCCGCCGTCCCGCAGGATGGCCAGGGCATGGCGCCCGTCGAGCGCGGCAACGGCCGGTTGCAGGGTGCGCCGCTCCTGCGCCATGCGCACCTTGTCGATGATCCGGCCGTCAGCCGAGAAGCGCAGCCATTCGCCGTGCTTGGCGATGAATTCATGATAGGCCGGCAAGCCGAGTCCACCGTCCGCCAGCGGCAGCGGCGGGGCGCGTACCAGGGTGCTGATGTTGAGGAAGGGTGATGTCTGCAATCGGACCGGCGGCGCCCACGTGCGGCCCCCGTCAGCGGATACGCTGTGGTTCAGTGCGCTGCCCGCCCAGCCGCCGATGGCGACGCTGACGAACCAGAGATGGAGCTGTTTGCCGTCGTCGTACAGAACAGGGTTGCCGAGCTTGCGTACGAAACCGAGGGTCGCGCCTGCGGTGCCTTCGCGCGTGGCGATTGCCTGCGGCATGCTCCAGCCGCCGGCATCGAGCGTCGCGAACCAGACAGCGACATCGGCGGCGCCTTCGCGGGTGCCGGCGAACCAGGCGGCGGCGAGGCGGCCGTCGGGCAACTCGGCCAGCGTCGCGGCATGGGCGGAAGCTGCGGCCGTCGGCAGCATGCCGGCGGCGAACGAGGCCGGTGCCCGGGTCGGCGCCGCGGACGGCGGCAACGAAAATTCCGGCGTCGCGGGTGCCGGCGCCCGCCACGCGGCAGCGGCCACGGCGAGCAGAAAGAGAAGCGGCGGCAGCCAGCGCGGCAGGGTCATGGCTTGTCGATCTCGAACCAGACGATGGTCGTCATCAGGGGCGCGAGATCTCGTGTGGCAAAGGCCTGCTTCCAGTCCGCGACAGTTGCCCCGACTCTGGCGAAGCGCAGGCCCGAGCCGTGCGAAGCCAAATTGCGGTAGCTGCCGACCTCGCGCGCCTGAAAACCGGCCCGCGTCACGTCGCTTTGGAAACGCGGAATATCCTTGCCTTCGAGGAAGACCAGCGCGTTCAAGGCGCGAAGTTCCGCCAGGTCATGGTGATCCATCGTTCCGTAATGGCGGTGCGTGCGCTGGCTGAGGATGGGCAGCAGCGCCGGTTGCGGGCCGTCGAACAGGGCGATATCGCGGCTGCGCCCGAGTTCGCGGACGTTTTCGGGAACGGCGTTGACGCCGATCGCCGGAAAAACCCCCCAGAGCAGTGCCATCCAGTAGATGGCGGGCGCGGCCAGGGTGTGGACTTGACTGCGCAGCTGCCACCAGGCCCAAGCGAAATAGGCGACAGGGAGGATCAGCCAGTACCAGCCGCCACGGCCGAACCAGAAATTGAAGGCGGCCAGTCCGCCGCCTAGCAGCAGGGCCAGGGCCAAGCCGAGGCGGAATGGCCAGCGCTTGTGTATTTCGGGCAGGCTGAGAGCGATCAGGATCGCCAGCGGCACCAGCGACCCGATCAAGTAACGATCGAAACTCTTGATGAAGGCGAAGGGCAGGAAGGTGGCCAGAAACCAGATCAGTACCAGGCGCTCGAGTCCGGGCTGCTTCCCCGCCGCCCACGCGGCGGCGACGAAGACGAAGACCCAGGGCAGTGCGACGTTGAGCAAACCGAGGACGATTCCGGGCGAGAAATTGAAGAACTGGCGCGACTCCAGTTCGGCGCTCAGCACCAGTTCGGCGGCGTCCGGGTAAAGAGCGCGGACAATGAAGAACCAGGGGAGAGCGAGCGCCGCGAACAGCAGGGCATGGCCGGCGATGGGCAGAAACTGCCGGCGCAGGCTGGCCAGGCTCAAGCGGCCGCCGGCCAGCAGCGCCAGGCAGCCACCGCCGAAGACGAGGGCGACGATCGGCCCTTTGGTCAGGAATCCGGCGGCCAGCAGCACGCTGGTTGCGGTCAACCACCGTTTTTTGCCGGAATCCAGCCAGACCAGGAGGCTCCAGAAGGCGGCGGCGGACAAGGCGGACACCGGGACGTCGAGCATCAGGCGGCGGGCTTCGCTGGCCATGCCGAGGCAGCCGAGCAGAATGCCGCCGGCGATCAGGCCGGTGTCGGATTTTCCGGAAAGACGGCGGGCGATGCCGGCGGTCGACACGATCAGCAAAGCGGCGAACAGCACGCTGACCAGGCGGGCGCTGGTCAGCGAGATGCCGAAGATCTCGTAGCTGGCGCGGCCGGCCCAGTAGAGCAGCGGCGGCTTGCGAATGCGCGGCGCGCCGTCGAGGAAGGGCACCAGCCAGTGATCGCCCTCGATCATCTCCATCGGCGTGCGCAGGCCGAGGAAGAACTCGTCCTTGCCGGTCAGCCCGGTTGCTTCCCAGATACCCGGCAACAGCACGGCGAGGGCGAGCAGAAACAGCAGCAGGGTCTGGCGGGCGGGCGATAGGGCGGGCATGGAGCGGGATTTTAACCCGCTTCGCTTTGCTTGCCTTGTGGGAGGTTAGGCGACGATCTCGGCGCCTAGACTACATTCAGAGATCAAGTGGTGGTCATCGGGCGGGTATGTGCCCTTTGCGGAAGCTTAGGTTTTTCGAAATCAGTCGTTCAACGCCCCGGTGCAGCGGCGGGGCGCCAGACCCATCCGCTGCAACCAGCTGGTGGGCAGCGTATTGCACGCTGCCACACTTTTGCATCACTCACGAGTTACGGCTGAAGCTCGATCTCCCCTGGTTTCCAGGTCTTGGCGAACCACGGTTCGAGCGGCCCGTAAAGGCGCAGGATCATGAACCACCCCTGGCCGGGAATCGTCTGAACCCAGTTGTTCTCGAATCCTTTTGGCGCACGCGGACCAAAATAGACATCCACTGACCCGTCGGCATTCGTCTTCAGCGCCTTGTTCTGGCTGCTCACGCTCGGAGCCTTCTGATCCGTCTGGACCATCGAGCGCGTCTGGTTGTCATAGACGATGACCGACCAGAAATCCTTGACCGGCACGTTGGGCGGCAGGCGCATCTTGTAGGTCTTGCCGCCGTCGAACGGGTTGCCCTTCGAATCCTGGACTGCCCACGGATATTGCGACCCTTTGCCGACCATCTTCATCTCCATGGCCGGGGTGACGCCGGTAGCAAAGTAGTAGTAGAAGATGTAGCCGTCCATGTTCGTCACGCCGGGGGCGCTCTCGAACTTGTAGCCGCCGAAGAACGGCAGGCGCCATGCGCTGTTCGGGAAGAAGTAGGCGTCTTTCGAGCGCACCTTGAAGGCGATGGTGCGCGCTGTCACGGCGCCGATGTTTGCCGCATCCGTGAGGATCTTCTTCATCCGTTGGTCGGGCGAGAAAGGCTGCCCTTTGACAATGCCGATGGAGGCGAAGAGGCCCAGCGTAGTCGGGTCGCTGCCAGTGCTGGGTTCTTCCTGGATGACGTTGTTCAGCATTTCCCAGAACTGATAGTCGCCGGGGGCGACGTAGTTGGCCGGCACGCCGGAACCGTTGACGAATTTCATCGCGGGAGGGTTCGCGGCATCGGCCAGCGAATAGACCTTGAAATGCGCCTTGACCGATTCCACGCCCGGCTTGGTGGAA
>DATIUN010000007.1:0-8566 GCA_035466795.1 Azonexus sp.
ATGACGACTGCAATCCAGATTTGATTTGCCGGCCATTTTCACCCAGTTCGCCGGGCGCGGGAACTATAATTCCTGACCCCAAGGAGGAACGATGAGTCATTTCAAACATCACGTCTTTTTCTGCTGCAACCAGCGCGAGCCGGGCGAGTCCTGCTGCAACGCGCATGGCGCGAGCGAGATACAGACCTACGCCAAGGACCGCATCGGCCAGTTGAAGATGAAAGGCCAGGGCAAGGTACGCATCAACAAGGCCGGTTGCCTTGATCGCTGCGACCAGGGCCCGGTGATGGTCGTCTACCCGGAAGCGGTCTGGTACACCTATGTCGATCAGGAAGATGTCGAGGAAATCATCCAGGAACACCTGATCAAAGGACGCATCGTCGAGCGCCTGAAGATATGAAAGCGCCGGAAGAGAAGATCCTGATCGACGGCCCGGCCGGCAAGATCGAGATCATCATGGAACGCCCCGACGCACCGCGCGGCATCGCGCTGGTCGCCCATCCGCATCCGATGGGCGGCGGCGCCAACACCAACAAGGTCGCCTACACGCTGGCGCGCACCTTCGTCAGCCTGGGCTATGCGGCGTTCCGCCCCAACTTCCGCGGCGTCGGCGGCAGCGAAGGCACTCACGACGAAGGTCGCGGGGAAACCGACGACCTGCTCGCCGTGCTCGAAGATGCCAGGTGCCGCTGCGGCAATCTGCCGGTAGCGCTGGCCGGTTTTTCCTTCGGCGCCTACACCCAGACGCGCGTCGCCAGACGCCTGAGCGAGGCCGGTCATCCGGCCCAGCGCCTGGTGCTGGTCGGCACCGCCGCCGGTTTCGTCGAGGGCACCCGCCAATACGACACCGAGGCCGTGCCGCACGACACCATCGTCATCCACGGCTCGGCCGACGAGACGGTGCCGCTGGCCAATGTCCTCGACTGGGCACGGCCGCTCGATCTGCCGGTCGTCGTCGTGCCTGGTGCCGACCATTTCTTCCACCGTCGCCTGCACCTGATCCGCGACATCATTACCCGCGCATGGCGGCACTGAGCGCCAGCAATCTTCGCAAGACCTACGCCGGCACCGAGGTGGTCGCCGGTCTCTCGTTCGCCGTCGAACCGGGCCGCTGCTTTGGCCTGCTCGGGCCGAACGGCGCCGGCAAGACCACCACGCTACGCCTCTGTCTCGGGCTGACCGCGCCCGACAGCGGCGCCGTCAGCCTCAACGGCTACACGATCCCGGCCAAGGCCCAGCTGGCGCGGGCGCGGGTCGGGGTCGTCCCGCAGTTCGACAATCTCGACCCGGATTTCACGGCCAGCGAAAACCTGCTGGTCTTCGGCCGCTACTTCGGCCTCGCCGCTGCCGACGTCCGCGCCCGCATCCCGCAACTGCTCGACTTCGCCGGCCTCGCCAGCAAGGCCGATGCCCGCATCGCTACACTGTCGGGGGGCATGAAAAGGCGACTGACGCTGGCCCGGGCACTGGTCAACGACCCCGACATCGTCTTCCTCGACGAGCCGACCACCGGCCTCGACCCGCAGGCCCGTCACCTGATCTGGGAGCGCCTGAAGCAGCTCAAGTCGGCGGGCAAAACGCTGATCCTGACCACGCATTTCATGGACGAGGCCGAGCGCCTGTGCGACACGCTGATCGTCATCGATCATGGGCGCAAGATCGCCGAGGGCAGCCCGCGCCAGCTGATCGCCGAGTACATCGAGCCGCAGGTCGTCGAAGCCTACGACGAAGCCGGCGGCGACCTGCCGGCCTTCGTCGAAGCCCATCGCGAACTCGCCGAACGGGTCGAGACCAGCGGCGAAACCGCCTTCTTCTATTGCCGCGAGCCACGCGAACTGCTGGCCCGCCTGGCCGAGGCGCCAGGTCTGCGCTACGTGCATCGCGCCTCGAACCTGGAAGACGTCTTCATCAAGCTGACCGGGCGCGAATTGCGCGACTGAACGGTGAAAATGGCCGGTTTTTTCAGGTCGACCGCGACAACCAAGCGGACATGATGATGGTCATCACCATAAAGCCAGCCGCTGGCACTAGAATGAGGCCATGTCCATTCCGATTCCGGAGGAGGTTCACCATGGAAGTCAAATATTCATCCTCGGCCCTGCGTGTAATTTCCCTCTCGCTTGTCGCCTTCGCACTACCGGCCGCTGCAGCACCCACGGTCTATGAAATGCGCCTGACGACCAGTGCCGGCATGGCGGGGATGGCGGGCGGCGGGATGGGCAGCATTCTCGGCATGATGACCGGGAGCGCAGGCAGCAACGTCAGCCGCAACATGAATCTGCGCCTGACCTCGCCGACCGACCTCCCGGCCAGCTACGACGCGGCGCACACGGTGCCGGACGGCATGCGCATCGGGCCGCAACTGCCGCTGCGCGGCGAACGCCGGACTACCGGCGGCGGTGGCGGCAGCGGCGGCGATGGCGAGCCGGATGGCCGGGTATTGATTTACTGGGGCTGTTCACCAACGGTACAGAAAGGCCAGCCGGAAATCATTGATTTCCGTTCCCTCGCCGGCAAGGTGCCGCCCGAGGTGCAGGCCATGGCCCGTCAGAGCCGCAGCCAGGGCAAGGCCGCCGCCGGCGACGCCTCGCTGCCGCCGCGCACCATCAGCTGGCCTTCAGGCGACCGCGATTTCCGCAGCATCCCGGACAACGCCTCCACCGTCGGCGAACATGTCGTCAAGACCAACTTCATGAAGGATGAAATCCGTTTCACCCTGACACCGGCCCTCGACTTCCTCGAACCGATGAACCTCAAGGCGCGCTCCAGCGACCTCAAGGCAGCCATCCCGCTCGGCTGGGACGCCCTGACCCGTGCCCGCGGCTACGATCTGCAGGCGGTTTCCGCCAACGGCGACAAGGACGTGGTGATGTGGCTCGCCGCCCGCAACAAGAGCCCGATGCTGCCGGCCAGCCAGAACGAGTGCACGATTCCCGAAGGCATCTTCGCCAAGGGCGAGATGGCGATGCTGACCGGCGTCGCGCACGGTCCGGTGCAGGGCTTCTCGTACCCACCGCAAAAGCCCGGCGAGAAAAAGCCGCTGATCTGGTCGGCCACGGTGCACATCACCGCCTTCGACAGCGTAATACTCGGCATGGAAGCAGCAGCCACGGGCGCCGCCAGGGAATCCGCCAAGGAATCCGCCATGCCCGGCGTCGGCGACGTTCTGAAAGGATTGTTCGGCCGGTGAGCGGACCTGAGTATATGTTTCCGGCAATGCCGGAAACAGCGGCCCGGCCGCGGGCCATTTCCCCGGCGGACAGGGTGCGCGCGGAATGCTGACCCTTGCCCGCCCGCCGGTTTTCGGCTGGTTCCCGGTCTGGCGGCGCAACTTCCTGGTCTGGCAGAAGCTGGCGCTGCCCTCCATCCTCGGCAATCTGGCCGATCCGCTGATCTACATGCTCGGCCTCGGCTACGGACTGGGCAAGATGTTGCCGACCATCGACGGCCAGCCCTACGTGGCATTTCTGGCGGCCGGCACCGTTTGCGCCTCGACGATGAACGCCGCCACCTTCGAGGCGCTGTATTCGGCCTTTTCCCGGATGCATGTGCAGAAAACCTGGGACGCCATCCTCAACACGCCGCTCGGTCTTGCCGATGTTGTCGCCGGCGAACTGTTCTGGGCGGCGACCAAATCGCTGTTCTCCGGCGCCGCGATCCTCATCGTCATCGCTGCCCTCGGCCTGACCAGCGGACCGCTGGCACTCTGGGCCCTGCCGGCCATCGTCCTGACCGGACTGGCCTTTGCCGCGCTCGGCCTGATCTGGAACGCGCTGGCGCCGTCCTACGATTTTTTCATGTACTACTTCACGCTGTTCATCACGCCGATGACCCTGATCTCCGGCGTCTTTTTCCCCAAGGATCAACTGCCCGACTGGCTGGCGACGATCGGCGGCTGGCTGCCGCTGGCCCAAGGGGTCGCGCTGGTCCGTCCGCTGCTTGCCGGACAGCTGCCGGCCGACCCGCTGCTCCATATCATGGCGCTGCTCGGCACTACCGGCGTCGCCTTCGCCATCGCCCTTCATCTGACGCGGCGCCGCCTGCTCAAGTAGAATAGCCCGATGCCGACCTTGCTGGTACTGACCAACTGCCCCGACGAAGAATCCGCCAACGCCATCGCGCTCGCCCTGGTCGAGGAGCGGCTCGCCGCCTGCGTCAGCATCCTGCCGCGCGTTCAGTCTGTCTACCGCTGGCAGGGCGCGGTCGAATCGGCGACGGAAATTCCCCTGTTCATCAAATCGACCGCGACCAACTATCCGGCGCTCGAAGCCGCCATCCGCGACCGCCATCCCTACAAAGTGCCGGAGATCATTGCGCTGGCCGTCGAGCGCGGCCTGCCAGCCTATCTCGACTGGGTAACCACAGAAGCGACCCAACCATGATGCGTAACTTCCTGTTCCTGTTTTCCTTCCTGTTCTCGCTGGCCCAGGCCCAGGAATTCCTCGATCCTGCCGTGGCGTTCAAGCCAAGCGCGCGGGCGCTCGACGCACAGACCATCGAAGTGGCCTTCGAAATCGCCAACGGCTATTACCTGTACCGCGACAAGTTCAAGTTTGCCGTCGATGGCGACACCGTCGTGCTCGGCACCCCGGTTTTCCCCAAGGGCAAGGAAAAGATCGACGAGACCTTCGGCAAGGTCGAGGTCTATTACAAGCGCGTCGCCATTCGCCTGCCGGTCGACAGGAATGCCTCCGGCGTGCTGCCCGTGAAGTTGAATGTCACGTCGCAGGGCTGTGCCGACGCAGGCGTCTGCTACCCGCCGCAGACGCAGACGGTCAATATCGAATTGCCGGCGCCCGGCAGCGTCCCCGCCGCGCCCGCGGCGCCTGTCGCGGTCGACGGCGATGAAAGCGGCAAAATCGCCGATACGCTCAAGCATGCCGGTTTCTGGGCCAGCCTCGCCTTCTTCTTCATCGCCGGCCTCGGCTTGTCGCTGACGCCCTGTGTTTTCCCGATGATTCCCATTCTTTCCGGGATCATCGCCGGCCAGGGTCATAAAATCTCGCGCGGACGCGGCTTCGCGCTGTCGCTGACCTACGTGCTGGGCATGGCGCTGACCTACGCGGCGGCCGGCGTCGCGGCCGGCATGACCGGCACGCTGCTATCCGCGGCGCTGCAAAGCCCGTGGGTGCTCGGCGCCTTTGCCTTTGTCTTCGTCGTGCTCTCCTTCTCGATGTTCGGCTTCTACGAGTTGCAGTTGCCAACCGCGCTGCAAAGCAAGCTGTCCGACGAGGCCGGCCACCTGCAGGGCGGGCGCGGCATCGGCGTTTTCCTGATGGGGGTGCTCTCGGCACTGATCGTCGGCCCCTGCGTCGCCGCGCCGCTGGCCGGCGCGCTGCTCTATATCGGGCAGACCGGCGATGCCGTGCTCGGTGGCACCGCGCTGTTCGTCATGGCGCTCGGCATGGGCGTACCGCTGATCATCGTCGGGTTGTCGGCCGGCACCCTGCTACCCAAGGCCGGCGCCTGGATGGAAAGCGTCAAGAAGGGTTTCGGCGTGCTGCTGCTGGCCACCGCGCTGTGGCTCGTTTCGCCGGTCATTCCGGCGCTGGTGCAGATGCTCGGATGGGCGGCGCTGTTCATCATCCCGGCCATCTATCTGCATGCCCTCGATCCGCTGCCGCAGCACGCCAAGGGTTGGCAACGCTTCTGGAAGGGTATCGGCATCGTCATGCTGCTGACCGGCGCCGCGCTGTTGGCCGGTGCGCTGGCCGGCAACCGTGACCCCCTGCAGCCGCTGGCCGGCCTGCGCGGCCAGGCGGTGGCCGCCGAAACAAGGAAGCTGCCCTTCGAGCCGGTGCGCTCGGTGACCGAACTCGATTCCCGCCTTGCTGCGGTCGACCGCCCGGTGATGCTCGATTTCTATGCCGACTGGTGCGTATCGTGCAAGGAAATGGAACGTTTCACCTTCGCCGACCCGGCAGTACAGGCCAAGCTGGCCGGGTTCACGCTGCTCAAGGCGGATGTCACGGAGAATACGCCGGATGACAAGGCGCTGCTCGCCCGTTTCGGGCTGTTCGGGCCGCCCGGCATCATCTTCTTCGCCCCGGGCGGGAAGGAAGTGGCGGGTATCCGGGTCGTCGGCTATCAGGAAGCCGCAAGCTTTCTCCGCACCCTCGACAAAGTGGCGCCAGGCTAGCAGAGCAAGTACTCACCTTCGGCCAATCCGTGTGAATCGGATACCGTAAACTATTCGTAGGTCAGTTTTTTGACGGTTTCCGAATTCCCGGAAACCTTCTTCAGCTTATCCCGCAACCAATGGACATAAAAGGATTCGAAACTTGTCCACCAGTAGCGCCAGCTGGGGGCAGCCAGGCCTTTCTTCTCATCCACCTGCGGATAGCCGACGGACATTATGGCCTGCTCCCGGGTCATGCCCTTGATCAGGCGACCCGACTGGATTGCCGCGCGCACCGCGGTCGGAAAACTCTCCAGCTTGCGCCGCGGGTCATCAGCCAGCACTGCCTTGTCCAGCCATTGCGCGGCACTTTCGCTGGTCTGCGCCGCATCGAGCCGCAACGTCAGCTGCCGGCCATCGATCTCGACGATCGCCTGCGCGCCGTCGATCGCCCGGATCAGGACCGGCGTGCCGAGCGGGATAAAGGGCAATTGGGCATAGTTCGCCTCGCTGAGCTGGTCGCCGCTGTAGCGCAGATTGCAACAGGCAAAACCGCTGCGCACGTTGCCGGTGGACTTGAGCCTGGGCGTCGAGGCAACCGCCTCCCGCTCCGCTTTGACGTCACCGCCCGGCCCGCCCGCACAACCGTTCACAAGGGCAATCACCGCCAGCATCGGCGCCAGCCGCGAATACTGAAAGCGTGGCTTCACCGAAACGCCAATATTTCTCTTTTGCACATGTGCCGATTATATCCCGCCGGCACCGGCAACTCCGCGCACCGGGAAGTCAGCGCAGGACCAGCGTGTCCCAGGCGAACTTGACGATCAGCACCGCGACCACCAGCAGGAAGATCCGCCGGATGAATCCGCTGCCGTGCTTGAGCGCCAGCCAGGTGCCGGCCAGCGATCCGCCGAGGTTGGCCAGCGCCATCGCCGCCGCCAGCAACGGCAGCACGTAGCCGTTGGGCAGGAAATAGGCGAGGGCGGCCAGGTTGGTCACCCCATTGACCACCTTGGCGCCGGCCGAGGCATGAAGAAAGTCGAAGCCGAAGAAGCGGACGAACAGAAAAATCAGAAAACTGCCGGCACCCGGCCCGAAAAAGCCGTCGTAGAAGCCGATCACGCAGCCGAGAAGCACGGCATAGAACAGTTCGCGGCGACCGGCGTGGGCCGGGCGGTGGACCTGCCCGAAATCCTTTCGCTTAAGGGTGTAGACCGCGGCAAGGACGAGCATGACAAGAATCAGCGGGCGTACCGCATCTTTCGGCAACCAGGCGACGGTCGCCGCGCCAGCGTAGGAAAAGACGAAAGCGGCAACGGCCGCCGGCAGGATCGTGCGCCACGGTAGGCTCAGCCGCCGCGCATAACGCCAGGTCGCATTGGCCGTCCCGACCACGCTGGCGCATTTGTTGGTGCCGAACAGCGTCGCCGCCGACTCGCCCGGGTGCACGACGAACAGCGCGGGAATCTGGATCAATCCGCCGCCACCGACCGCCGCGTCGATCGCGCCGGCAAGAAAGGCCGCCATGACCAGCACCAGAAGGCCGGTATCGACGGCCTCCACCTACTTGCCTATGCAAAAGCGGCTGAAAATGACGCCGAGCAGGTCGTCGGCGCTGAATTCTCCGGTGATTTCGCCGAGCGCCTGCTGGGCCAGGCGAAGTTCCTCGGCGAACAGTTCCAGGGCAGGCAGTTCGCTCCTGACCACGCGACTCGCCGCCGCGATATGTTCCTGCGCCCCGGCCAGCGCCCGCAAATGGCGTTCGCGGGCAATGAAGACGTCCTCCGCCGGATGCCAGCCGGCGATACGCAACAGTTCGGAGCGCAGCAATTCGATGCCATGGTTCGCCCTGGCTGACAGCGAAATGGCCACGCCATCGGCCTCGTCGTGACGCCCGGCCGGGGCGCCGGAGAGATCGATCTTGTTATACACGGTCACCCGCTTCAGCTGCTCTGGCAGCCGGGCAAGTATTTCGCGATCCGCTGCGCCGACCCCGCTGCGGGCATCAACCAGCAGGAGGACGACATCGGCGCGCTCGATTTCCCGCCAGCTGCGCTCGATGCCGATCTTCTCGACCTCATCGTCGGTTTCGCGCAGGCCGGCGGTGTCGATGATGTGCAGTGGAATCCCCTCGATCTGGATGGTCGACCGCAAGGCATCGCGCGTGGTGCCGGCGACCGCCGTCACGATGGCCAGATCGTCGCCGGCCAGCCGGTTGAGCAGCGAGGACTTGCCGACGTTCGGCTGGCCGGCCAGCACGACATGCAGGCCCGCCTGCAGCAGCTTGCCCTGCCCAGCGCGGTCGAAAATTTCCGCCAGTTTGCGTTGGAGACGCTCCAGCCGGCCGAAAGCATCCGCCGCCTTGAGAAAATCGATGTCCTCTTCCGGGAAATCGAGCGTCGCCTCGACCAGCATGCGCAGATTGATCAGCTCGTCGGTCAGCGCATG
>DATIUN010000008.1:0-5936 GCA_035466795.1 Azonexus sp.
GCGATCCGCCTGAGCGAAGGCGAACGGGAAATCGGCCGCGGCTATCTTGAGATGACCGGCTACGGGGAGCGCATCCGGCTCGGATGACCATTCCGGCATTGCATTCCGGATGCCCGAGGTTCATTCTTCATTGAAACAGGAGGAATCAAGCATGCGTCTGAGCTTTCTCGGGGCAGCCGGCGAAGTGACCGGTTCGTGCACTCTGGTGGAAACCGGAAATACCCGTTTTCTTGTCGATTGCGGCATGTTCCAGGGCGGGCCGGAAGCGCGCTCGAAAAACCTGCGGGCGCTGGATTTCGGCTTCAACGCGCGGGAAATCGATTTTGTCCTGCTGACCCACGCCCATATAGACCACTCCGGCCTGCTGCCGCGCCTCGCAGTCCTCGGCTTCCGCGGACCGGTCTACGCGACGCCGGCCACCATCGCCTTGCTCGAGGTACTGCTGCCGGACAGCGCGCACATCCAGGAGAAGGAAAGCGAGTGGCAATTGCGCAACCGCAACCGGCGCGGCAAGGGCGAACGCGGCGTCACGCCACCGCTGTATACGGTGACCCAGGCGCTGGCGACACTCAAGCAGCTGCAGCCGGTCAGCTACCACGAAACGATTTCACCGGCCGATTCGGTCAATGTCTGCTTCCACGATGCTGGCCACATTCTCGGCTCGGCCTGGCTGGAAGTCACGGTCAGCGGCGAGGGCCGGCCGCGCAAGCTCGTGTTCTCGGGGGATCTCGGCATGCACGACCGCCCGGTGCTGTACGACCCGGAGAAAGTGGTGCCGGAGGCCGATCTGCTGCTGATCGAATCGACTTACGGCGATCGCCTGCACCGCTCGTTCCGCGAAACCGAGGATGAAATCGTCGATGCCTTTGCGCGCACCCAGGCCACGCACGGTAACCTGATCATTCCCGCCTTTGCCGTCGGCCGCACCCAGGAAATCATCTACATGCTGGCGGATCTTGCCCGACGCAAGCGGATCTCGCCGATCAAGGTCTATGTCGACTCGCCGATGGCCAGTGCCGCAACCCGGATCACGCTCGACCACCCGGGGCTGATCGATCCCGAAACCCGCGAATTGATCGCCTGGCAGCAGAAGCACCCGGAAAAGATGAAGCTCGAGTTCGTCGCCGATGTCGAGCGCTCGAAGGCGTTGAACGAGATCCGCAGCGGCGCCGTGATCATCTCCGCCAGCGGCATGTGCGAGGCCGGGCGGATCAAGTACCACCTGCGCGAGAATCTGCCGCGCAGCGAATGCAGCATCCTGATCGCCGGCTTCCAGGCTGCGGGTACGCTGGGCCGTCGCCTGGTCGACGGTGCGCGGCTGGTCCGCATCTTCGGCGAGACCGTGCCGGTCAGGGCGCGCATCTACACCGTCGGCGGCCTGTCGGCCCACGCCGATCAGGCCGCCTTGCTCGACTGGCTGCGCGGCTTCCACAAGGCGCCCGGCCATACCTTCGTCGTCCATGGCGAAGCCACCGCTTCGGCCAATTTTGCACAAGCGATTCAGGAGCGGCTGGGCTGGCAGGAAGTTGCCCTGCCGCGCCAGGGGGAGCATTTCACGCTGTAAGCCACGCCTGGCGCAGCCCAAGGGTACTTGCCTCATTTCCCCGCACCGGGGACGGCATCCTTCTCGAACGCAGCGCGGTCGACCGTCAAAAAAGGGCAAAAATCAACCCGGCGATTTGCCACGCCGCCAGCGGACGAACTTCACCATGAGCAGGGTCGCCGGCAGCAAGTGCCAGAAAACATCGAAGATATCCAGCGGCTTGGTCAAGGTGCCTTCAGCCAGCATCCGCATTTTCTCGACCAGATGCGGCTCCGGCACGAATGGCGCTCCCAGCATCAAGGCCGTCATGACGATCAGTAAGGGAAAAGGAAGTTTGTCGATAAACTGCATTTTGCAAATCCTTGATCAACTATGGGGCGCTGATTTATTCGTTACCCCGGCTTTCTTGGCCGAGCATACCGCGTTCGCGGATGAAGTCGATGATCGTCTGCAAACCATGGGCAGTCTTCAAGTTGGTGAAGACAAAGGGCCGCTCGCCGCGCTGCATTTTGGCATCGTGCGCCATCACCTCCAGCGAGGCGCCAACCATGGGGGCGAGGTCGATCTTGTTGATGACCAGCAAGTCGGACTTGGTGATCCCCGGGCCACCCTTGCGCGGGATTTTTTCGCCTGCTGCCACGTCGATGACGTAGATCGTCAGGTCGGAAAGTTCGGGCGAGAAGGTGGCGGCCAGGTTGTCGCCGCCGGACTCGACGACGATCAGCTCGACATCGGGAAACGCTCGTTGCAGGCGGTCGATGGCCTCGAGGTTGATCGAGGCGTCCTCGCGGATGGCCGTATGCGGACAGCCGCCGGTCTCGACACCGATGATCCGCTCCGGCGCCAGCGCCGAGTGATTGACGAGGAATTTCGCGTCCTCGGCGGTGTAGATGTCATTGGTGACGACGGCCATGTCGATCTTGTCGCGCAGGGCCTGGCACAGGGCCAGCGTCAGGGCGGTCTTGCCGGAACCGACGGGGCCGCCGATGCCGACGCGCAGGGCTTGTTTGCTCATGGTTTTACGATCTGAAAAGGCGTGAATACTGGGTTTCGTGGCGGGCACAGGCGATGGCGAAGCCCGGCGTGAAATTGGACCATGCCGATTTTGGTCGGATTTGCGCGTTGACCGCAGCAGCGGGGATCCGGCTACCCAGGTCGGCCAGCAGGCGCTGGCCGGCAGCCTGGCCGAGCGGCACGGCCTTCAGCGCCGCCATGACCTGGTTTTCGGCCCATGACCACAGGTAGGCAGTTACCGCAGCATCCGGGGAAATCCGCCAGGCGGCAGCGATACCCGACCAGGCTACGGGAAAGGCGACTTCCGGAAAGGCCTCGATGCCCGCCGCCACGCCGGTCAGGCTGTCGTCACGCAGGTCACGCAGCAGGCGGCGCAGCGAAAAGCCCATCTGGGCCGTCTCGGCGCGCAGTTCAGCCGACTCGCGGCTGGCCAGGAATTCGCCATTGAGGCACTCGATTTCGGCCAGTTCCCCGGCGGTCCACGCGGCCATCAGCGCGAAAACCAGCGGCGCCTCGAACTGGCCGATGCCGTGATCGAGCAGGTCGGCGATCCAGCGCCCGGCGGTCGCCTCGTCGCGGATGACGCCGGACTCGACCGCCCATTCCAGTCCCTGCGAATAGGTGTAGGCACCCACCGGCAGGGCCGGGCTGGCCAGTTGCAGCAGGCGGGCGAGCTGGAGGCTGTCGTTCATGCCGGAAGCCGGACGAAGCCGTGTTCGTCGAGCGGGAAGAATGGGTTGTGGCAGACCTCCCACAGGAAGCCGTCCGGGTCGGCGAAGTAGCCGCGGAACCCGCCCCACGGCGCGCGGTTGCCGGCAGCAACCAGTGCGCCGCCCGCCGCAACGGCTTCCTGCAGCGTGGCATCGACGTCTGCTTCGCTGGGCACGTTGTGGGCGAGGGTGAAGCCGGCAAAGCCCTGCCCGGCGGCGGCGACGCCGGCATCCGCAGCCAGGTCGTCGCGCCCGAACAGCGCGAAGGCGATGTTGCCCACCTGGAAGAAGGCGACGGCCTCCTTGCTGCCGGCCGACTCCTGCCAGCCGAGGGCGCGATAGAAGGCCCGGCTGCGCGCCAGGTCGCGCACTCCCAGTGTCACGAAGCTGATGGTCTGCCTCATCGCGGCTTGAACTCGTGGATTTTCGGCACCGAGCGGTGCGGGCCGTGGCCGGGATTGTGCAGGGCGGCGTGAACGTCGTCCGCCTCGCCCTGGTGATGGTGGCCACCGTGTGCTCCGTACGCGCCCGATTCCGGCTGGAACGGCGCTTCGGTATCGCTCACCGTGCAACCCAGCCCCTTCACCATTTCAGCCAGCACGTGGTCGATCTGGAAGCGCAGCTTGCCACCGTGGTCGGTGGGCAGGATTTGCACCGGTACGTGGCGATTGCCAAGGTGGTAGGCGGCGCTGGCGAAGAGCAGCGGACTGTCGGCGACGGCTTCGATGAGCTTTTCCGGCGCGGCGAGAATTTCGACAACGGCCGAGCCGTCATCTGCTGCCAGCTTGTCACCCCCCTGCAGGTGGTCGCCCCGTTCGAGGAAGATGCCTGCCTCGCGGCCGGAAGCGAGCGTCACCTTCAGGCGGCTGCGCTTGCGTTCGTCGTAGGCGAGCGCGACGGAGTCGCTGGCGGGGGCCGCAGTGCGTCGGTTCAGGATCAGCATGGTCAGAACAGGAAGTAACGCTGCGCCAAGGGCAATTCCGTTGCCGGCTCACAGACGAGATGCACGCCGTCGGCCTTGACGACGTAGGTTTCGGGATCGACGGTGATTTCCGGCGTGGCGCTGTTATGCACCATGTCCGATTTCTTCACCGTTCGTGTGCCGGAAACGGCAATCAAGGGTTTTTGCAGTCCCAGGGCGTGGACCGCAGGATTATTCAGCGCTGCTTGCGAAACGAAAGTCACCGAGGTTTTCAGCGCCTTGCCGAAGCTGCCGAACATCGGCCGGTAATGCACCGGCTGCGGCGTCGGGATCGAGGCGTTGGGATCGCCCATCGCGGCGGCGGCGATCATGCCGCCTTTCAGAATCAGGCTGGGTTTGACGCCGAAGAAGGCCGGCTTCCACAGCACCAGGTCGGCCAGCTTGCCGACTTCGATGGAGCCAACGGTGTGCGCGATGCCGTGGGTCAGCGCCGGGTTGATGGTGTATTTGGCGATGTAGCGCTTGACGCGGAAGTTGTCGTGGCGGGCGTTGTCCTCGGGTAGCGTGCCGCGCTGCAGCTTCATCTTGTGCGCCGCCTGCCAGGTGCGGATGATGACTTCGCCGACGCGGCCCATGGCCTGCGAGTCGGACGACATCATCGAGAAGACGCCCATGTCGTGCAGGATGTCTTCGGCGGCGATGGTTTCGCGCCGGATGCGGCTCTCCGCGAAGGCGACATCCTCGGCGATGCTCGGGTCGAGGTGGTGGCAGACCATCAGCATGTCGAGGTGCTCGTCGATGGTGTTCACCGTGTATGGCATCGTCGGGTTGGTCGAGCTGGGCAGCACGTTGGCCAGGCTGGTCGCCTTGATAATGTCCGGCGCGTGGCCGCCACCAGCGCCTTCGGTATGGAAGGTGTGGATGGTGCGGCCCCTGAAGGCGGCCAGCGTGGCTTCGACGAAGCCCGATTCGTTGAGCGTGTCGGTGTGAATGGCGACCTGGACGTCCATCTCGTCGGCGACCGACAGGCAGCAGTCGATGGCTGCCGGCGTGGTGCCCCAGTCCTCGTGCAGCTTGAGGCCGATGGCGCCCGCCGCGACCTGCTCACGCAGGGCTTCCGGCAGGCTGGCGTTGCCCTTGCCGAGGAAACCGAGGTTCATCGGGAAGGCTTCGGCGGCTTCGAGCATGCGGTGGATGTGCCACGGTCCGGGCGTGCAGGTGGTGGCGTAGGTGCCGGTGGCCGGCCCGGTGCCGCCGCCGAGCATGGTGGTGACGCCGGACATCAGCGCTTCCTCGATCTGCTGCGGGCAGATGAAATGGATGTGGCTGTCGATGCCGCCGGCGGTGACGATCATGCCTTCGCCGGCGATGACTTCGGTGCCTGGGCCGATGACAATGGTGACGCCGGGCTGGATATCCGGATTGCCGGCCTTGCCGATGGCGGCGCTCCGGCCGTCCTTGAGGCCGATGTCGGCCTTGATGATGCCGGTCACGGCGTCGACGATCAGGGCGTTGGTGATGACCGTATCGACCACCTCGGCAGCGCAGCGCTGGCTCTGGCCCATGCCGTCGCGGATGACCTTGCCGCCGCCGAATTTCACTTCCTCGCCGTGGATCGTGAAGTCCTTTTCAACCTCGATGAACAACTCTGTGTCGGCCAGGCGCAGGCGGTCGCCGACGCCACCGCAATGTGTCGGGCCGAACATTTCGACATAAGCCTGCCGGCTGATTTTCGTAGTCATCACAA
>DATIUN010000009.1:0-6038 GCA_035466795.1 Azonexus sp.
GAGAGGCGCGGCGCACCGTTCTTCCAGACCATTAGACATGTCGGCGGCTGGTGGCTGCTGCTAGCCTCACTGGTGCTGGAAGCGTCATGGCAGGCCGAGCGCCATGCCCAACCGCCCCACTTCTGGGCTTTCGTTGCCGTCGTTGCCTTGCTGGCGGCAGGCATCGCTTTGGTCGCCTGGGGTGCGAAGCGCGGGTTGTGGCCGTTCGCCATCGCCGAAGGGCGCTACGTTCCGCTGGGCGTCTTCCCGGCACTGGCCGGGCTGGTCTTCCTGGTGCCGTTGGGCAACGTCACGCTTTCCGGTGAGGACGGTCTGGGCTGGCCTTATCTGCCGCTACTCAACGTCTTCGACGTCACGCAGCTTGCCGCCGCCGCGTCGCTCCTGCTGTTGGCGACCCTGTTGACGGCCGAACAAGCGCGCCTCCTGCGCGGCGTAGTTGTCGCCATGGCGTTTATCTGGCTGTCTGCCCTCGCCGGGCGCATCGCACACCATTGGGGCGGCGTACCATTCGCGGCCGGGCCGCTGCTGCAGTCAACGCTCTTCCACGCGCTGCTCACGCTGTTGTGGACAATCACCGCCATCGCCACCCTGATCCTCGCCTCGCGCCGCGGCCTGCGCGTGGCGTGGTTCGGCGGCATCACGCTGCTCTGCGTCGTCGGCGCCAAGCTGCTGCTTTTTGATGCCGCCGGGCGGGGTACCCTGACCTGGTCGGCAACCTTGGTCGGTGTCGCGCTGCTTGTCCTCGCGGCCAGCTATTTCGCCCCACTGCCGCCGGAAAAGCCCGGGACGCCGCACGGAGAAGCCGAATAGCGTTATCGTTACGCTCCTTTTCCCATCACCCACCGACCGCCAATGATTCCCGAACCCGACCGCCTGGCGGCAACGCTGTCCGCCGATGCCCAGCGCCAGGCCGCCCACGTCGCGCAGGACGCCTTCGCCACCGTCTTCCGGCTGACCGTCGACGGCAATGCGGGCGCGAGCGAGGGCGCGCTGGCCGAGGTCGGGCAGCGCTGCCGCAACTGGTGTGCCGCCGGCGCCAACGGTGAGGCGCGCACGCTGCGCCGCGCCCTGCTCGCCGCCGGGCTTGACCAGTGGGGACTAGCCTACAGCCAAGCCTTCGACCTGGCTGCAATCGCTCCGCTGAGTACGCTGCTCGATTCGCTCCGGAGCACCATGGATGCCGCCGAGGATGCACGCTTCCAGCAGGCATTTGCGCAGATCGACGAGGTCGAGAACGACGCGATCGACTTCAAGATCGAACTGCGCCGCAACATTCATCTGGCGCTCTGGCACGCGATGATTGCCTGCGATGACAGCGCCGAGGCGCAGCGCATCGTACGCGCACTGGGCAGCCTGATGCTGGCGCTGACCAGGCGCATGCCGCTGCTTGGCTGGCGGCTGCTGGCCGATGCGCTGACCAGCATCCAGATCCGCCTGCTGGACCGTGAAAAGCCGGCTGGCCGAATGGCTGAAGAGGCGACGCAGCAGTTGTTCGCCGCGCTGCGCCAGAGCCTGCCACCCGAGCAGTATCAGGCGATACTCGCCCTTTCCGGGCAGGCGCTTCTGGCCTGGCAGCAGGCCAGACACCCGGCGACGTGATTGGCCGCAGCCCGCATGCCGTCGGTTGCGGTCGACCGGGAATTTCGCCCTATTTCCGGACGATCACCCCGCAAGCCTGGCGCGCGCCGGAGTTGCCGGTCGGCTGGGTCTTGAAGTCGTCCGGTGCGACGTGGACGATGACGCTGCGCCCGACGACACTGTTGCCCCCCTCGCCGAGACTCAGTCCGTCAAGATAGGCAGTCATCGTGGCAACGCCGGCGGCGTTGGCGATCAGTTGCGGCATGTCGCCGGCGTGGTGCTCCGGGTGTTCAGGGTTTCCGTGCGGCTTGGCGCCGGGGTTGAAGTGACCGCCGGCGCTGGTTCCGTCAGGCGCGCTGCAATCGCCCTTCTCGTGAATGTGGAAGCCATGCGCGCCCGGCGTCAGTCCATTGACCTCGGCAACGACCCGGATCTTGTCCCCCGCCTGGGCAAAACTGACCACGCCGCTCACGCGATTGCCCTGGGTCGGCGCCAACTGCGCCGTCGCACCGTCCGCCTTGCCCGTTCCCATCCCGCCCGCGCAGGCCGTCAACAGGCCGGCAGATGCCAGCACCCCAACAAGAATGAACTTTTGCATTTTTGATGTCTCCACTTGTCTGCATATCCATGAATATCCATAATCGGCGACTTGACTCGGCAACCCGATACAGTCCGAGCCCCGTCACCTAACCTGGCAAACCATGCAAAACGAAACACTGCGGCCGGAATCCACCCCGGGCGGACTGGAAAACTTCAGTCCGCTCATCGACACGGGTCGGATTGCGCATGCGCCCGGCACGCTGGTCGACAAGTACGGCCGCCGGGTGACCTACGTCCGCCTGTCGATCACCGACCGTTGTGATTTTCGCTGTACCTATTGCATGGCCGAGGAAATGACCTTCCTGCCGCGCCACGAAGTGATGAGTCTCGAAGAATGCCTGCAGCTTGCTACGGTGTTTGTCAGTCTTGGCGTCAATAAGTTGCGTATTACCGGCGGCGAGCCGCTGGTGCGCAAGAATGCGATGTGGCTGATCGAGCGCCTCGGCGCCCTGCCCGGCCTCGACAATCTGGTCATCACCACCAACGGCTCGCAACTCGAGCGCTTCGCCCCGGCGCTCAAGGCCGCCGGCGTCAAACGGATCAACATCAGTCTCGACACGCTCCGAACCGATCGTTTCAAGACGATCACCCGCATCGGCGACCTCGGCAAGGTGCTGGGCGGCATCAAGGCCGCGCAGGCGGCTGGTTTCAAGCGGACCAAGCTGAACGCGGTGATGATGCGCGGCACCAACGAGGACGAATTTGGCGACCTCGTCCAGTACGCGCTCGACAACGAACTCGACCTTTCCTTCATCGAAGAAATGCCGCTCGGCGACATTCACGGGCGCAGCGGGACCTATATCTCGTCCGAGGAAACCCGAGAACTGCTGGCCCGGCGCTTCGAACTGATCCCCTCCACCGAATCGTCCGGCGGCCCGGCGCGCTATTGGCGGATCCCCGGGTCGGAATCGCGCATCGGCTTCATCTCGCCGCACAGCCATAACTTCTGCGACAGCTGCAACCGCCTGCGGATCACTGCCAAGGGCGAGCTTTACCCGTGCCTCGGGCAAAACGATGCGCTGCACCTGATGCCCATCCTGCGCGAGCACCCGGGCGAAGATGCCCCGCTGCGCCAGGCGATTATCGACAGCATGGGCATCAAGCCCTATGGGCACGACTTCACGCAGCAGATGGAGGCGCCGCAGGTGGTGCGCTTCATGTCGATGACCGGCGGCTGATTTTCTGCCTTTTCCGGCGGTCGACCAGCGAAGTCAGGGATAGACCTTGCACAGCCCGGGCGTGTAGATCGGGTTGGCAACCAGCCCGAGCAAAGTGAAAAACAGCGACATGGCAAGCAAAAAGGCGACCCGCCGGGCCGCCTTCCTGTGCTGCGTCACCAGATCCTTGCAGGGCTGGCAAAAACTCATCGGTGCCTGACTACAAGCCGCGCAGCGCCCGCTTGCGCTCGATTTCGGTCAGGAAGCGCTTGCGCAGGCGAATCGACTTCGGGGTCAGCTCGACCAGTTCGTCTTCCTCGATGAACTCGACAGCAGCTTCCAGGCTCAGCTGGACCGGCGGCACCAGGCGCACTGCTTCGTCGGTACCGGAGGCACGGACGTTGGTCAGCTGCTTGCCCTTGATCGGGTTGACCACGAGGTCATTCTCGCGGCTGTGGATACCGATGATCATGCCTTCGTACAACTTGTCGCCCGGATTGACGAACATGCGGCCACGGTCCTGCAGCTTCCACAATGCGTAGGCGACAGCTTCGCCGTTGTCCTGCGAAACCAGCACGCCATTGCGCCGCTCGGCGACATTGCCTTCCTTGACCGGGGCGTATTCGTCGAAGACGTGGCTCATCAGGCCGTTGCCGCGCGTCAGGTTCATGAACTCGCCCTGGAAGCCGATCAGGCCGCGCGCCGGGATACGGTATTCGATACGGACACGACCGCGACCGTCCGGCATCATGTCCTGCAGGTCGCCCTTGCGCTGACCGAGGCTTTCCATGACGCCGCCCTGGGTGTCTTCCTCGACGTCCACGGTCAGCATTTCGTAAGGCTCGCACTCGACGCCATTTATTGTCTTCTTGACGACGCGCGGACGGCCGACCGCCAGCTCATAGCCTTCGCGACGCAGGTTTTCGAGCAGGATGCCGAGGTGCAGTTCGCCGCGACCGGCGACGTCGAAGACGTCGCCATTCGGAGTGTCATGCACGCGCAGCGCCATGTTGGTCAGCAACTCCTTGTGCAGGCGGTCGCGGATCTGGCGGCTGGTGACGAACTTGCCTTCGGTGCCGGCCAGCGGGCTGGTATTGACCATGAACTGCATCGACAGCGTCGGCTCGTCGATCTTGAGCAATGGCAGGGACTCCGGCTGTTCCGGATCGGTGACGGTACAGCCGAGCACCAGGTCTTCGATGCCGGTGATCTGGACGATGTCGCCAGCCAGGCCTTCCGCCAGCTCGATCTTGTTCAGTCCCTTGTAGCCGAGCACCTGGCCAATCTTGGCCTTGATCGGGGTGCGCTCATGCTCGGCCGCCTCTTCCTCGGTGCCGAACATGACCAGCACGTTCTGGCCGGTCTTGACGCGGCCGCGGTTGATCTTGCCGACGCCGATGCGGCCGACGTAGGACGAGTAATCGAGGGCGGTGATCTGCAGTTGCAGCGGCGCGTCGATATCGGCATCCGGTGCCGGGACATGCTTGAGCACGGTGTCGAACAGGGGCTTCATGTTTTCGCGCGGCTGGTCGAGTTCCATCGCCGCCCAACCGTTGAGGCCGGAGGCATAGACGATCGGGAAATCGAGTTGCTCGTCGGTGGCGCCCAGCTTGTCGAACAGGTCGAATGTCAGGTTGACCGCATTGTCGGGATCGGCTCCATCGCGGTCGACCTTGTTGACCAGCACGATCGGGCGCAGGCCAAGCGCCAGCGCCTTCTTGGTAACGAAACGGGTTTGCGGCATCGGGCCTTCGGCAGCATCGACCAGCAGCACCACGCCATCGACCATGCCGAGGACGCGCTCGACCTCGCCGCCGAAATCGGCGTGGCCCGGGGTGTCGACAATGTTGATATGCACGCCTTCGTATTCGACCGAGGTGTTCTTGGAAAGAATCGTGATGCCGCGTTCCTTTTCCAGGTCGTTGGAGTCCATGACGCACTCAACCAGCTGCTGGTGTGCGGCGAAGGTGCCGGACTGGCGGAGGAGCTGGTCGACCAGGGTGGTTTTACCGTGGTCAACGTGAGCGATGATGGCGATGTTGCGAATCGGACGAGCGGACATGGAGAAGGCCTGAAAAATCAAAGGCGTGATTCTACCACCCGTGCTGCGATGCAGCATCCTTTCCTGGCCGATTTCGCCATTTATTCCGCACAAACCGGTGCCGGAATGCAACAATTGCGTCGCCGCAATTTCGGAATTGACCGCACGGCCACCAGCATACATACTTCGCAAACTTTTGCCTTTCCAATCCTTTGGGAGCCTGCACGATGCGTCTAGCCTTTCTTTCCCTGCTTCTGGTTTTCGTTTCATCCATCGCCCAGGCGGCACCATTGACGCTCGGCGTCGTTCTGGACCAGAACGAGTCCTTTGCCAACGCGGAAACCGATCAGCGCTACCGCAACTTTGCCAGTGAAATCGGGAAGGCGCTCGACCAGCCGGTACGCCTGCAATATTTCAAGCGCGGTTTCACCGCCATCAAGCAGGCCAAGGAAGGCACGCTCGACATCGTGTTCGGACCGGCGCACGTGATCGCCAACATCAGCAAGTTCAAGTTCGAGCCCATTCTCAAGACCAACGACATGGTATCCGTCGCGTTCGTCGCCGGCCCGAACTACAAGGGTACGCTGGCGGCCAAGTCGAATGCCAAGCTCGGCGTTCCCGAGTACGAGTCGCTGGTCGGCGGCATGGCACGCAGCGAGATC
>DATIUN010000010.1:0-10033 GCA_035466795.1 Azonexus sp.
GTGGAAAACGAGACGATCAGGAAATTGGCCTTGCTGCGCGCCATGGTGACGTTCAGGTCGCCGTTGTCCTCGCGCGCCGGATCGAAATAATCGAGCGCCTTGGTCATCAGCAGGTAGGTGTTGGCGTCGAAATAGCCGGCGAATTTGTCGCCCTGATAGCGCAGGTAGGACTCGACCTCGAATTCGACGCCGAAACCGTAAGAAAAGGCGTCATTGCGCAGTTCGCGGCCGAATTTCTCGCCCATCTGGTCGTCGGACAGATAGGTGATGTGGCCAAGCATGCGCGCCAGCCGCAGCCCGCGTACCGGCCGCGTGTTGTGCTCGTAGAAATGGCCGCCGTGGAAATCAGGGTCGGTCAGGATGGCCTGGCGGGCGACATCGTTGAAGGCGATGTTCTGCGCCGAAAGCTTGGGCGCGGCAGCGATCACGATGGTATTGCGCACCCGCTCCGGGTAGCTGATGCTCCAGCGCAGCGCCTGCATGCCGCCGAGGCTGCCGCCCATCACCGCGGCCCAGCTGTCGATGCCGAGCAGGTCGGCGAGGCGGGCCTGGGCGTGCACCCAGTCGATGACCGCGACCATCGGGAAATCGGCGCCCCACGGCTTGCCGGTCGCCGGGTTGGGCGAGGAGGGTCCGGTCGACCCGTGGCAGCCGCCCGGATTGTTCACGCCGACGATGAAGAAGCGGTCGGTATCGAGCGGTCGGCCGGGGCCGACGATGTTGTCCCACCAGCCGATGTTCTGCGGGTCGTCGGCATAGTGCCCGGCGACGTGGTGGTTACCCGAGAGCGCGTGACAGACGAGGATGGCGTTCGACTTGGCCGCATTGAGCGTGCCATAGGTTTCATAGACCAGGTCGTAGGCGGGCAACACCCCGCCGCTGCGCAAGTGCAGCGGCTGGTCGAAATGGGCGCGTTGCGATGCGACGACGCCGACGGATTGTCCTGACATGCTGTTCCTGAAAACAAAAACCCAGTTGGCCAACAAACGCGAACTGGGTGGTTCCCGTTTTAGCAGTATTTGTGAAGCGCCCGCAAGCAGAGCTCAAATCGGCGCGGCTGGCATGCCAGCGTGTCTCGGACGATACCGAGGGGACTGTGAAAAGTCAATCCGGGATCAGCGTCGGGCCGGCCCGGCCGGGTGGGCGTTCATTGTCTCCACCAGTTGCGCGGTGATTTGATCCACCGGCATGGCGAACGCGAATTTCCGGATGTATCGGCCGTCCGGTCCGAGCAGAATCATTCCGGCGGAGTGGTCCATCGCGTAATTCTCGGACCCCGGTTCGTGCACCTTGGCGTAACGGATCTTGAAATTGTCGGCGGCACGGCGGATCAGTGCGGGGGAGCCGGTCAGCCCGAGAATGCGGGGGTCGAAGAATTCGGTGTAGGTCTTGAGGACTTTTGCGCTGTCGCGTTCGGGGTCGACGGTGACGAAGATCGGCTGCAGCCGGTCGGCCTGATCGCCGAGCTGCTTGAGGATGGCGGCCATTTCGACCAGTGTGGTCGGGCAGATGTCGGGGCAGTAGGTGTAGCCGAAAGCGATGAGCTGGAAGCGTCCGCGAAAGTCCTCGTTGGTGACCGAGCGCCCATTCGTGCCCTGCAGCAGGTAGCGCGGGTTGATATCCTTGTCATCGCCGGCCAGCAGGTCGTGTGCCGACTGCGCGGCGGCGGGGCCGCAAACGATCAGCGCGGCAAGCAGCGCGGCCAGGAGGCGGATCATTTGGGTGCCGGGAAAGCGGTCTGCAGATTCTTTTCCGCTTCGCCGAGTGCTTTGGAAAAACTTGCCGTATCAGGGCAGACGGCACCCTTGCCTTGTTCGAGGAAGGCGGCGTTGGTCGCGTTTTCGAACAGCTCCCCGTTGGCGCGCGTCTTCGGGGCGCCCGTCACCAACGCGTTGCGTGCGCGGCTGGCGATGGCTGGCTGCTGGCAGGCGAGTGCCATGCCGTTGACTTTGCCGAGAGCTTCGATGGCGGCAGTGCCTTGATCGGCGGCGAAGGCCTGGGTCATGGACAGGCTCAGCAGCGTGGCAGCGAGGGTGGAAAGGACGAATTTCATGGGGTGTCTCCGGTCGACAGGCCACGAATTATAGAGGTCGCACGACCGGCCGCTTTCTCATGGATCAAATATCTCGCACATGAGCGGTGGCCGGCTCATTTCTGTCCGTCGCCGGCCGGGCGCCGGCTGCGGGTAATGTCGAGGTCGGCGCATAGCTGTTCGGTACCGTCGAGTATGCGCGGGGTGTGGCGCTGCATGATGTCGGGGTTGATGTGAAACAGGTTGCCGCGCTTGACCGCCGTCATCCGCGCCCACTTGTTCCAGTCGTTCACCCACTCCGGGCGGGCGTCGCCCATGCCGGTGGCGACGATGGCTTCCGGGTCGGCCTGGAGAACCGTCTCGACGCTGACGGTCGGCGACATCTGGTTCAGGTGGCCGAAGACGTTTTCGCCGCCGCACAGGCGGATGGCGTCGCTGATGATCTGCGGACCGCCGACGGTCATCAGCGGCGCCGTCCAGATCTGGTAGAAAACGCGGACGGTCGGCTTTTGCGCATTGCCGCGCCGGAGGTTCTCGAGGCGCTGGCGGAACTGTCCGGCAGCGGCGCCAGCGGCGGCTTCGCTGCCAGCCAGCTGACCGAAGCGTTCGAGCTGGGCGGCGATATCTTCCATGCGGTTGGGTTGCGACGCATAGACGGTCAACCCGAGCGCCTTCAGCTTCGCCACCTGCCCGGCCGGATTGCCGGTTTCCCAGGCGATCACCAGGTCAGGCTTCAACGCGCTGATCACTTCAAGGTCGAGGCGCTCGTAGCTGCCGACCCGCGGCACTTTTTTTGCAGCGGGCGGGTAATCGCTGAATTCGACGGTGCCGACTAGCCGTTCGCCGGCCCCTGCCGCGTAGAGGATTTCGGTGGCGTGCGGGGCCAGGGTGATGATGCGTTTGGCCGGCGCCTTGAGGCGAACCTCATGACCGCTGTCGTCCGTGAAGAGCAGATCGGCGCGGGCGGTGGGCAACAGGGCAAGTGCTACGGTCAACGCCCAAAAGAGGCCATATTTCATGAGGATTTCCATGCGCCAAATGGAGCAGTCGCCGAAGGATTCAAGCGACTGCTCCCGAGCGGTCGGCAGGGGACTTGAGGATCAGCGGCAGGCCGGCGGCAACTAGGGTGACTTGTTCGCAAACGGCGGCGACGCGCTGGTTCAGTCGTCCCTGTTCGTCGGCGAAAATTCGTGACACCGGATGCATCGGCACGATGCCCCAGCCGACTTCGTTGGATACGAGAATGATGTGGCCGGGCAGGGTGGGGAGCAATTCGATCAAGGCCGTCGTCTCACCCTGCAGCAACGGACAGTCGATTGCCGCGCCGGCTTCGGCCTGCGCCGCCGCCTGGCCGGCAAAGAGCAGGTTGGCGAGCCACAGCGTCAGGCAATCGACCAGCACGCAGGTATCCGGCGCCGCCAGTTCACGCAATTTGGTGGCCAGTTGCAGCTTCTCTTCGGCGCAGCCCCAAGTGCTCGGGCGCCGTTCGCGGTGGTGGGCGATGCGGCGCGCCATTTCGCCGTCGCAGGCTTCGGCGGTCGCCAGATAGACGACGCGCAGGCCGGATGCCGCCGCCCGCTTTTCGGCCAGCAGGCTCTTGCCCGAACGGGCGCCGCCAAGGATCAGTTCTTTCATGGCCGGCACTTTAGGTGATTGCGCGCCATCCCGGCAAGCCGGATAATTCGCCCCGATTCGATGAAACGGAACCCGGTGCCGAGATTTTCTCCATTCCGGGGCGGGCCCGCCGCTGTAATCGGGGACGGTTGTCGCAAGTGGCCACTGGTAACGGGACACACCCGGGCCGGGAAGGCGCGGCAGGCCGGACGATCCGAAAGCCAGAAGACGTATCGAATCGGTTCAGGGAGCCTGTGGACAGGGCTTCGCGGTCGCGTTCCATGAATGCCGCCGCGAGGCCCTTTTGCGTTTTTTGACGGGAAGAATCGGATGCATTCCAAATTCAACATCTCGGTCCCCGATCAGGGGCTGGCCGCTGCCTTGCAGCAGAAGATCGACCAGAAGACCAAGCCGCTCGGCGCGCTCGGTCAGCTCGAACAGGTCGCCAAAAAGATCGGCCTGATCCAGCAGCGCCTCGACCCCGAGTTCGGGCAGCCCCATTTGCTGGTTTTTGCCGGTGATCACGGTGCGGCGAAGGCCGGGGTTTCCGCCTATCCGCAGGAGGTGACCTGGCAGATGGTCGAGAATTTCCTGGCCGGCGGTGCCGCGATCAATGTGTTCGCGCGGCAGAACGACATGCATCTGGCGATCATCGATGCCGGCGTCGCGCACGACTTAGGCCGGCGCAACGGGCTGATCAACGCCAAGGTGGCGCTTGGAACGGCCAACTACATTGAAGCGCCGGCGATGACCGCCGAACAATGCATCGGCGCCATCGAGCGGGGGGCGGAGATGAGCCGCAATCTCTCGGCCAACGGCTGCAATCTCGTCGGCTTTGGCGAAATGGGCATTGGCAACACGGCGTCGGCTTCGCTGCTCACCCATTGCCTGACCGGCACGCCGCTCGCCGACTGCATCGGGCGCGGCACCGGGTTGGACGATGCCGGGCTGGCGCGGAAGCAGGCCTTGCTGGAACAGGCTTTGAGGCGTTATCGCGCGGCGGGCGGCAACGACGAGCCGCTGAACGTGCTGGCCGAATTCGGCGGCTTCGAAATCGCCATGATGGTTGGCGCCATGCTGGGTGCGGCGGAAGCGAAGATGACCTTGCTGATCGACGGCTTTATTGTCGGTGCTGCGGCGTTGACCGCAGCCCGGCTGGCCCCGGCGCTGCTCAATTACTGCGTCTTTTGCCACCGCTCGGCCGAGCCCGGCCACGCGGCGCAATTGCAGGCGCTCGCTGTCGAGCCGCTGCTCGATCTCGGCTTGCGCCTTGGCGAAGGCACCGGGGCGGCGCTGGCTTACCCGCTGGTGCGCGCGGCGCTGGGTTTCCTCAACGACATGGCCAGTTTCGAGTCGGCTGGCGTTTCCGGGAAAGTGGTGGAAAGTACCTGATGCTGCGCCGCGAGCTGGAGTATTTCTTCGGCGCCATCCGTTTCTTCACCCGCCTCCCGGTGCCGGGTTGGGTCGGGCATTCGGCGGAGGCGCTGAACCGCTCGGCGCGCTACTTCCCGGCGGTCGGGCTGCTGGTCGGCGGCATCGGCGCGCTGGTTTTCCTTGGCGCCCTGCAGCTCTGGCCGCAGCCGGTTGCCGTGCTGCTGTCGATGGCGGCGACCATCTACGCCACCGGCGCCTTCCACGAGGACGGCCTGTCGGATACCGTCGACGGCCTCGGTGGCGGTTGGGAGAAGCTGCGTATCCTGGAAATCATGAAGGACTCGCGCGTCGGCAGCTACGGCGTGGTGGCCATGGTGCTAACCTTGCTCGGCAAATTCACGTTGCTGAGCGCGCTCGATGCGGCGCTGGTTCCCTATGCCCTACTCGCCGGCCATGCGCTGTCGCGCTTCTGCTCGACCATGCTGCTGGCGACCATGGATTACGTGCGGGAAGATTTGCTGAGCAAGGCCAAACCACTGGCGACCCGTTTGTCCGGCAGGGAAATGCTGCTTGCAGCAGGTTTCGTGCTGGCGGCGCTGGCTCTGCTGCCGCCGCAGCAGGCGGTCGCTGGCTGCGTGCTGGCGGCGCTAGCCACGCTATGGCTTGCGGCCAAGTTCAAGCGCTGGCTGGGTGGCTATACCGGCGATTGCCTGGGCGCCGCGCAGCAGGTCAGCGAGATTGCCTTTTACCTCGGCCTGCTCGCCCACTGGCCGAACTGATGCCGGCTTCCGGGCGGCAGGCGCTAAACTGGGCGCTATGCCGCTTATGGACAAGCCACACGCCCCCTCTTGCGAGAAGAATCGCGAGCCGATTCTCGAAGTGCTCCGCGATCACTTCCGCGACCGCCGCGCGGTGCTCGAAATCGGCAGTGGCACCGGCCAGCATGCGATCTTCTTCGCTGCCAACCTGCCGCATCTGGTCTGGCAAACTTCGGACCGTCCGGAAAACCTGCCGGGAATCAGCGCCTGGCTGGACGAAGCTGCGCTGCCCAATACCCCGCAGCCGCTCGAATTCGACGTCGAACGGGCGTGGCCGGCGCAACGTTACGACGCCGTGTTCAGCGCCAACACCCTGCACATCATGCCCTGGACGGCTGTCGAGCGACTCTTCGCCGGGTTGGCTGACATCCTCGCCGAACAGGCCAGGGTCACCATCTATGGACCCTTCAACTACGGCGGCCGCTTCACCAGCGAGAGCAATGCCTCCTTTGATCTCTGGCTCAAGAAAAACGCGCCGCATCAGGGGATTCGCGACTTCGAGAAGGTGAACGAACTGGCTGCGCTGGCCGGGCTGGAACTGGTCGAGGACCATGCCATGCCGTCCAACAATCGTTGTGTTACCTGGCGGCGGGTTATTCGTTTGGGCGGTTTGAGAATAGCGCGTTGAACGATCAGGCCGCATGATCCTCCATCTCGTTCGCCATCCGGAACCACTGGTCGAGCCAGGCATCTGCTACGGTCGACTCGATCCGGAGGCCGAAAATGCCGGGGCGGTCGCCGCGCTGCTGAGCAACGAACTGACACTGGGCCTGCCGGTATGGAGCAGTCCGCTGCGCCGTTGCCGGTCGCTGGCCGAACTGTTGCATCCGCGACCGACGTTCGATGCGCGCCTGACCGAGATGAATTTCGGGTTGTGGGAAGGTCGACCGTGGGAGGACATTCCACGCCACGAACTCGATGCCTGGGCTGCCGACGTCGCCTGCTACGCACCGCCGGACGGCGAATCGCCGCGCATGTTGCAGCAACGGGCGCTCGCTTTCGTCGCCGGGCTGGATGTGCCGGAGGCTGTGGTCGTCACCCATGCCGGGGTCATCCGCGTCCTGCTCGCCCATTGGCGTGGCTTGCCACCCGCTGAATGGCCGCAACTGGTTTTCCGGTATGGGTCGCTGACGACTGTCAAGGTCGGCTGCTAGCAACATAAAGTTAAAATGCCGGACATGAAAATCGCCATCATTCGCCAGCGCTACAACCCCTACGGCGGCGCCGAGCGTTTTGTCGAACGGGCGCTGGGTGCGCTGGCCAACGAGGGCGCCGAGGTCACGCTGATCACGCGCAACTGGGACGGTGCGCCGCGTGAAGGTTTCCGCCAGATTACCTGCGACCCCGCCTATTCGCGGCTGGTGGGCGGGCGGACAGCGCGTGACCGCAGCTTCGCCGCCTGTGCGCAGGCCGAAATGGCAGGCGGCGGTTTCGATATCACCCAGAGCCACGAGCGCATTCCGGGATGCATGATCTTTCGCGCCGGCGACGGGGTACATGCCGCCTGGCTGGATCATCGGGCGCGCGCACTGGGTCCGCTGCAGCGCCTGGCCCAGAAGCTTTCCGGTTATCACCGCTATGTGCTGGCGGCCGAGAAGGCGATGTTCGAACACCCGGCGCTGCGTGCCGTCATCTGCAATTCACCGATGGTTGCAGCGGAAGTGAGCAAGTACTACGGCCTTCCCGGCGACAAGCTGCCGGTGATCTACAACGGGGTCGATACCGCCGTTTTTCACCCATGCCTGGCCGATGAGTTTCGCGCGGCGACAAGGGCGCAGGCGGCAATTCCGCAGGATGCGCCGCTGCTGCTTTTCGTCGGCAGCGGCTTCGAGCGCAAGGGTGTTCCGCAACTGCTGCGCGCCTTTGCCGCGGCAACTACGGCTGAGGCGCATCTGGTCATCGTCGGCGCCGATCGCAAGCTGAAGGCGATGCTGGCGCTCGCGGTCCGCCTCGGGCTGGCACGGCGCGTTCATTTCACCGGACCCCTGAAGGATGTCCGGCCCTGGTATGGCGCGGCCGATGGCTTCGTGCTGCCGACGCTGTACGATCCCTGCCCGAATGCGGCGCTGGAAGCACTGGCCTGTGGCTTGCCGATTCTGACCAGCACGACATGCGGTGCACAGGCCTGGGTGAAAGCGGGCGACAACGGCTGGGTGGTCGATGCGCTGGATCGGGATGCCCTGGCGACCCGTCTCGACGATCTTTGCGCGCTTGCCGGAAACGTCGCCGCACGACAAGCGGCGCGCGCCGCCGCCGAGCCGATGACGCTGCCGGCAATGGCCGACCGCCTGCTGGCGCTCTACCGCTCGCTGGGTGGGGTACCGACCGGGCGGGTATAATTCCGACCATTCATTTTCCCTTCAGGAAGTTGCATGTCAGGTGACATGACCAGCAGTCGTGCCTTGTATTCCCGGCTTTTGAGCTATGTGCGGCCACACTGGCGGGTTTTTCTGGCAGCAATGGTCTGCATGGGTCTGGCGTCCCTGTCCGAACCGGTTTTCCCGGCGATGATGAAGTACATGCTCGATGACGGATTCGCAAAGTCCCAAGGCAGCTGGGCCTGGCTGATTTATCCGCTTATCATTCTCGCCATCTTCTTTGCCCGTGCGATATTCGGCTTCCTGGGCGAATACGCGATGAGCTGGGTTGCGAACAACGTCATTACCGAGTTGCGCCAGGCGATGTTCGCACGCATCGTCGATCTGCCGATGCGCTATTTCAGCGACAACCTCTCAGGCCACTTGATGTCTCGCGTCATGTACGACGTGACGAACGTCACCGGTGCCGCGACGACAGCGCTGACCTCGCTGATCAAGGATTCGCTCTCCATCATCGCCCTGATGGGATGGCTGTTCTACCTGAACTGGAAGCTGACGCTGATTACGCTTGTGATGGTGCCGCCGATAGCAGTTGCCGTCCGTTATTTCAGCAAGCGACTGCGCAAGGTCGCCCGCGGTTTGCAACAGGCGATGGGCAAGATCACCCAGGTTCTTCAGGAGACGATCGAAGGCTACAAGGTCGTCAAGATTTTTGGTGGCCAGGCCTATGAAATTGAGCGTTTTCGCCACGCTGTGCGCGAACAGCGTGGATTCGCCATGCGCGCAACGCTGGCTTCCGCAGGGCAGAGCCCGATCGTTCACTTTTTTGCCGCGATTGCCTTTGCAATCATCATTGGTGTTGCGCTCAAGCAGGCAGCCGATGACCAGACGACTGTCGGCAATTTCGTTTCCTTCATCACCGCGATGTTGATGCTGTTGCCGGCACTGAGGCGGATCACCGACGTCAACGCCCCGATCCAGCGCGGGCTCGCTGCTGCCGAGAGTGTCTTTGCACTGATTGACGAAATCGCCGAAGAAGACACCGGATCTGTCACCCTCGGGCGTGCTCAAGGCCAAATTGACTTCGAGCATGTCACCTTCACCTATCCGGGTGCCGAACGCCCCGCGCTTGCAGACATTTCATTGACCGTGCATCCAGGGGAGGGCGTTGCCTTGGTCGGCGCCTCCGGCAGTGGCAAAACCACCATTGCCAATCTCCTGCCCCGCTTCTTTGCAGTCGACAAGGGGGAGATTCGCATCGACGGCCACAGCCTTTGCGAGGTCCAGTTGCGGAGTCTGCGCGAGAACATTGCCTTGGTGAGCCAGGATGTGGTCCTGTTCAATGACACCATAGCCGCCAACATTGCTTATGGCGCCAAGCGCGACGCGACGCCGGAATCGATCCGGAGTGCCGCCCGCGCCGCCCACGCACTGGAATTCGTTGATTCGCTGCCCGATGGATTTGAGACGATGATCGGTGAAAACGGGGTCAAGCTTTCCGGTGGGCAGCGCCAACGGCTGGCCATCGCCCGGGCCATCCTCAAGGATGCGCCAATCCTGATCCTCGATGAAGCGACCTCAGCCCTTGATACTGAATCGGAACGCCACGTTCAGGCGGCCCTCGACGAACTGATGCGCGGCAGGACCACGCTGATCATCGCCCACCGTCTGTCGACCATCGAGAAGGCCGACCGAATTGTCGTACTGAACGAAGGCCGGGTGAGCGAAGCCGGAAAACATGCCGAACTGCTCGCCAGGAACGGTGCCTATGCACGCCTGCATAGCCTTCAGATACAGGCCGAGTCGTTGGCTGGCACCGCATGAGGATCCTTCACACGGAAGCCTCTTGCGGCTGGGGTGGGCAGGAAATCCGAATC
>DATIUN010000011.1:0-7058 GCA_035466795.1 Azonexus sp.
GTCGGAATGACAACGGTTTCCAGACCGTAAATCTGCTGGAATTCGTAGGCTTCGGTATCGGCCGTGCCGGTCATACCGGACAGCTTGCCGTACATGCGGAAGTAGTTCTGGAAGGTGATCGAGGCCAGCGTCTGGTTCTCGGCCTGGATGGCCACGCCTTCCTTGGCCTCGACCGCCTGGTGCAGGCCGTCCGACCAGCGGCGGCCAGCCATCAGGCGACCGGTAAATTCGTCGACGATGATCACTTCGCCATTCTGCACGACGTACTGCTGGTCCTTCTGGAACAGCGTCAGCGCCCGCAGGGCGGCATTGAGGTGATGCATCAGGGTGATGTTCGCGGTGTCGTACAGGCTGCGCCCTTCCTGCAACAGGCCGTGCTCGACCAGCAATTGCTCGGCATGCTCGTAACCGGCTTCGGCCAGATGAACCTGGTGGCCCTTTTCATCGACCCAGTAGTCACCCTCGCCGTTTTCTTCGGCGGCGCGGGTCAGCTTGGGCACGACATCCTTCATCCGGAGGTAGAGATCGGTATGGTCCTCGGCCTGACCGGAAATGATCAGCGGCGTACGTGCCTCGTCGATCAGGATCGAGTCCACCTCGTCGACAATGGCGTAGTTCAGGCTGCGCTGGACGCGCTGATCAGCCGCATAGACCATGTTGTCGCGCAGGTAGTCGAAACCGAATTCGTTGTTGGTGCCGTAGGTGATGTCCGCCAGGTAAGCCTGTTGCTTGGCCTCGTGATCCATCTGCGACAGATTGACGCCGACGCTGAGGCCGAGGAAGCGATGCAGACGCCCCATCCACTCCGCATCGCGGCTGGCCAGGTAGTCGTTGACCGTAATGACATGAACGCCGTTGCCAGAAATTGCGTTGAGGTAGGCGGGCAGCGTGGCGACCAGCGTCTTGCCTTCGCCGGTCCGCATTTCGGCGATCTTGCCGTAATGCAGGACCATGCCGCCGATCAACTGGACGTCGAAGTGACGCATGCCGAGCTCGCGCAGGCCGGCTTCGCGGACAACCGCGAAAGCCTCGGGCAGCAGGTCATCAAGCGTTTCGCCATTGGCATGGCGCTGGCGGAATTCGTCCGTTTTGGCGCGCAACTGCTCGTCGCTCAGGGCCTGGATGGCTGGTTCGAACGCATTGATGCGCTTGACCGTCTGAGCGTATTGTTTGATCAGCCGATCGTTACGGCTGCCGAAAACTTTTTTGAGTAGACCAGAGATCATCGCGATGGAATGTGGTTGCGCGGTTGCGGCAAAGGGCGGATTCTAACACGCCGGCCACGGACGGCGGCCACGACCTGGATCAAGCTTCCCGGATGTCTCAGCGGCGCTTGACCAGCGCGAACTCTTCGCCCTGCTTGAGGAAGGATGCCGGATTCTGGGCAACGCCGAGCATCCGCACCTCGAAATGCAGATGCGAGCCGGTGGAACGGCCGGTACTGCCGACCGCACCGATCCGTTCGCCGCGCTTGACCAGGCTCCCGGCCTTGGCATTCATCCGCGAAAGATGGGCATAGCGGGTGGTCAGGCCATCGCCGTGGTCGACTTCGATCATGTTGCCGAAATCGCTCTGCCAGCCAGCAGAAAGAACCACCCCATCCGCCGCGGCCACTACTGGTGTTCCGGTCTCGGCATTGAAATCGATGCCTTCGTGCATGGCGCGCTGGCCAACAATCGGATCACTGCGATGTCCGAACGGCGAGCCGAGGAACGCCTGCTTGACCGGCAGGGTAGTCGGCATCAGGCGCTCCTTGACCCGTTTCTCGAGAAAACGGGACTCGAGCACTGCCAGTTCATCGGAGCGCACATCCACCTCGCGGAACAGACGATCGATCTCGCGTTGCAGTTCGTCGGCCCCCAGCGGCGCCGGCACGAACGCGCCGCCCTGCCCCGCTACCGGCTTGCTCGCCGGCGGCGCCTCACGCTTGATGCCGGCGATTCCGGCGAGCCGGTCACCAAGCGTATCCAGATGCAGAACCTGAGCCTGCAACTCTCCGAGGCGGGTAGCCATCAACTGCAGATTGTTGTTCAGGAATTGCTGCGCCTGGTGCGTTTCCTGCTGCTGCGAAAGAACCTCGTCCTGGCTGCCGGGACGGGGGCCGTGCGCGGTCAGCCACGAAATGAGCGTCGCGGAGGACATGACCAGCGACAGAAAAGCGAAACCCGCGATCACCAGATGGCGAGGCATAATGGTAATTGTCCGTGCCACCTTCAGGTGACGTGAAACCAGAATGATCTGCAAAGAAATCTCCTATGACCAACGGGCTCGAGCACTACCTCGACAATGATGCCGCGGCCGGCAGGGTGATGGCCCATGCCCGGTTTTTGCTCAAGCTGGCGCAACGCTTCGAGGCGATCGCCCCGGGAGGGCTGGGCCGCGTGGCGCACGTCGCCAATTACAAGTCGGGGAAAATCGTTATCCACGCCGATAACGGCGCGGTCGCCACCAAGATTCGCCAGATGAGCCAGCGCCTGTGCGACGAGTTATCCAATTGCGGGGCGCAGTGTAACGGCATTGAGGTGAAAGTTCAACCCCGCCAAATCCCTTGCCAATCAACGACTTCAACCACGAAGCCCCTTTCCGCAAGGACTTGCGGGGTGTTGCGGTCAACCTCCGAAAACCTGCCGAAAGGCCCCTTGCGCGATGCGCTGGATGCCCTGCTGGCCAGCGCTGCTAAGGAATGACAGCGACGCGCTCGATGATCATCAGCGCGAAAACGATCAGCGCGAAGACGATGCCGTAGCGGAACAGGCGCCAGGAAAACGCCAGGTAGTTACGATTGCCGGTAATGACGTAGATGAGCAGTCCGGCGCCGATGGCGACAACAATGATGACCGCCAGCAGACGTAGCAGCCACATTGCGAACTATGCGTACTGGCTTAGCCAGCGCGTCACGCCGGCGGGCGCGTGTTCCGCTTTGTCGAAAGAAACCAGTTCCCATGACTCCTGCCGACTGAGCAGTTCCCGGGCCAGCATGTTGTTCAGCGCGTGGCCGCCCTTGTGCGACGAATACGCCGCCAGCAGGGGGTGACCGAGCAGGTAGAGATCGCCCACCGCATCGAGAATCTTGTGTTTGACGAACTCGTCGCCATAACGCAGGCCATCCTGATTCAGCACGCGGAATTCGTCGAGAACGATTGCGTTTTCCAGCCCGCCGCCCAGGGCGAGGCCGTTTTCGCGCAGGTATTCGACTTCCTGCATGAAGCCGAAGGTGCGCGCGCGCGCCACTTCACGGACGTAGGAATGCTCGGCAAAATCGATTTCAGCTTTTTGCGCCGACTTGTCGATGGCCGGATGATTGAAGATGATCGAAAAGGTCAGCTTGTAGCCATCGTAAGGCTCGAAACGCGCCCACTTGTCGCCGTCGCGAACCTCAACCGGCCGGGTGACGCGGATGAATTTCTTGGCTGCATTCTGCTCCTCGATTCCCGCCTACTGGATCAGGAAGACGAACGGCGAAGCCGAACCGTCGAGGATCGGCACTTCCGGCGCATCGAGATCAACCCAGGCGTTGTCGATGCCAAGGCCGGCGAAGGCCGACATCAGGTGTTCGATGGTCCCCACCTTGACCCCGTCCTTTTCCAGACAGGAACACATGCGCGTGTCACCGACCATAAAGGCGGCGGCGGGAATATCCAGCGGTTCCGGCAGATCGACGCGACGAAAGACGATACCCGTATCCGGAGCGGCCGGACGCAGGGACATATTGACCTTGACGCCACCATGCAGCCCGACGCCGGAGGCGCGGATGACAGTCTTGAGCGTGCGTTGTTTTAGCATGCAAGTGCTTGAATAATTTGGGGAGCGTCACATTGTAACACAATGTGACGCCGCCCTTTTTCAGAGAATGGCTTGGCTGCTGTCAGTCAGCCTGCTTGCGCAGGAAAGCCGGAATGTCGTAACGGTCGACGCCGCTGTTGGCGAGGGCTTCGACCGTCACGTTGCGCTGCCCGCGACGAACGACCGACGGCACTTCGAGGTGCGCATAGTCAACCGCCGGTGCCGGCGCAAAGGCCACTGCATCCCCGGTCCCGGTCGCCAGCGTCTGAACGACCGGCGTATTGACGACCTCGAAGGTCTGCCGGGCGCGGACCGCGACCTGACCGAGGCCGGTCGCCACCACGGTGACGCGCAGTGCATCGCCCATCAGTTCGTCGTACACGGCGCCGAAGATGATGTGCGCGTCCTCGGCAGCAAAGGCCTTGACCGTGTTCATCACCTCATTGACCTCACGCATCTTCAGCCCGCCCTTGGCGGCCGTGATGTTGACCAGCACGCCCTTGGCGCCGGACAGATTGACGCCCTCCAGCAGTGGCGAGGCGACGGCCTGCTCGGCAGCGATCCGGGCACGGTCGACACCGGCGGCGGCAGCGGAACCCATCATGGCGCGACCCATTTCACCCATCACCGTGCGCACGTCCTCGAAGTCGACGTTGACCAGACCAGGGTAGGTAATGATTTCGGCGATGCCGCCGACGGCGTTCTTCAGCACATCGTCGGCCGCCTTGAAGCAATGGTCGACATCCGCATCGTCGCCCATGACTTCCATCAGCTTGTCGTTGAGGATGACGATCAGCGAATCGACGTGCTTGGAGAACTCGGCGATGCCGGCCTCGGCGGCCTTCATCCGCTTGACGCCCTCGAAACCGAACGGCTTGGTCACGACGCCGACGGTAAGGATACCCATTTCACGGGCGATCTCGGCCACCACCGGCGCGGCGCCGGTGCCCGTGCCACCGCCCATGCCGGCCGTGATGAAGGCCATGTGGGCGCCCTCCAGCGAAGCGCGGATTTCCTCGCGATGCGATTCTGCCGCCGCCTGCCCGGCTTCCGGCTTGGCGCCGGCACCCAGACCCGTCTTGCCAAGCGACAGCTTGGACGAAGCGGTATTGCGCTTGAGGGCCTGTGCATCGGTGTTGGCGGCGATGAACTCGACGCCGTTTACACCCTCATGAATCATGTGCTCGATGGCATTGCCACCCGCACCACCGACACCGAACACCTTGATGATCGTGCCGCACTCTTCTTCCTTCTCGATGATCTCAAACATGACTACCTCCTCTGAAAAAACTCTGAAAAACAATCAAAAATTCTTGGAAAACCACGACTTCATGCCATCGAAGACATCCTTCACACCCTGCTTCTCCTTGATCTTCTGACCGCGCTTGCGCTGCGCCTGCGCTTCGAGCAGCAGGCCGAACGACGTAGAAAAACGCGGGCTCTGCACGACGTCGGCCAGGCTGCCGCTGTATTTCGGGCTACCAAGCCGCACCGGCATGTGGAAGAGCTCCTCGCCGAGTTCGACCATGCCCGGCATCACGCTGGCGCCGCCGGTGAGGACGATGCCGGACGACAGCACCTCCTCGAAGCCGGCACGCCGCAATTCGCTCTGGATCAGTTCGTAGAGTTCCTCGACGCGCGGCTGGATGACATCGGCCAGTGCGCGGCGGCTCAATTTGCGGCTCGGGCGGTCGTCGACCCCGGCAACTTCCATGGTTTCAGCCTGGTCGGCCAGTTGCGACAGCGCGCAGCCGTACTTGCACTTGATGTCCTCGGCCTCGCGGGTCGGGGTGCGCAGGGCCATCGCGATGTCGTTGGTGATCTGGTCGCCGGCAATCGGGATCACCGAAGTGTGGCGAATGGCACCCTGCGTCCATACCGCGAGATCGGTCGTGCCGCCGCCGATGTCGATCAGGCAGACGCCGAGGTCCTTTTCATCTTCGGAGAGCACCGCGTAGCTGGAAGCCAGCGGCTGCAGCACCAGGTCATTCACTTCCAGCCCGCAGCGCCGGACGCACTTGACGATGTTCTGGGCCGCCGAAACGGCGCCAGTGACGATGTGCGTCTTCACTTCGAGGCGCATGCCGCTCATGCCGATCGGCTCGCGGATGCCATCCTGGCCGTCGATGACGAATTCCTGGGTGAGGATGTGCAGGATTTCCTGGTCGGCCGGGATCGGCATCGCCTTGGCCGTCTCGATGACGCGCTCGACGTCGCTGGCGGTGACTTCCTTGTCCTTGATCGCCACCATGCCGTTCGAATTGAAGCTCTTGATGTGGCTGCCGGCGATCCCGGTATACACGTCCTTCACCTTGCAGTCGGCCATCAGTTCGACCTCCTGCACGACGCGGCTGATGGTATGCACCGTATCCTCGATATTGACCACGACGCCCTTCTTTAGGCCGCGCGAATCCTGCGAACCCATGCCGATGACGTTCAGATGGCCTTCCTGGTTGATCTCGGCGACCAGCGCGACGATTTTCGACGTACCGATGTCCAGCCCGACAACCAGATCCTTGTTATCCCTGCTCATAGTCCTACTTTCCCTTCAAATCGCCCGCGACTCGCATCGCAAATCCGTTCGGATACCGCAAATCGACTACCGAAGGCCGCGTCGCGCGCTTGGCGACGAGCTCCGGGTAAACCTCTATAAACCGTTGCAAACGCGCACCCACCGGTGACTTCTGCTGCTCGCGCCCCATTTCGACGAGCATTCCGTTGTCCAGCTTCAATTGCCATGCCAGCCGCGGCGACAGCGTGACCTGCACCGGTTTCTGGCCCAGCACCTTGAAATTCCCGACAAAATCCCCGTAGCGCTTGAGCACCTCGGGCGCCGTACCCTGCGGACCATGGAGCAGGGGCAGCCCGCTCAACTCCTCTTCCAGTGCCGTGGCGGCGAACACTTCGCCGAAGGTATTGACCAGTTCGTCCCGCCCTTCGCCCCAACGGGCCGCCGGACGATGCTCCTCGACCCTGACCTCCAGCCGCGCCGGCCAGCCGCGCCGCAATTCGACCTTGCGTATCCAGGGCAGCTTCTCCAGTTCGCCGCGAACCGCTTCCAGGTCGAGGCTGAAGAAGTTGCCCTTCAGCACTGCCGGCAGCGACTGCTCGATTTCCGCTCGCCGCGTATGCTGCAATTCCTGCGCAAATACTACCTGCCGCAACGGCAGGGACGGCACGCGCACCAGCCAGAGCAGCGCGACCGCCAGCGACGCGGCCGCAGCCGAGAGGATCAGCAGATCGGCGATGGCATTGAGCAGGCGCGGTTTGTTCCA
>DATIUN010000012.1:0-1541 GCA_035466795.1 Azonexus sp.
AACGGCGGCGGTGCCGACTGCTACGGCGCCGGCGGCGACGACATCGTGCTGCGCATGCCGGTCGGTACGGTGATTACCGACCAGAACACCGGGCAAGTCCTCGCCGATCTCGATGTGCACGACAAGAAGGTCCTGCTCGCAAGGGGCGGCAAGGGCGGCCTCGGCAACATCCACTTCAAGTCGTCGACCAACCGCGCCCCGCGCCAGAAAACGAATGGCGAAGAGGGTGAAGAGTTTGAAGTAAGTTTGGAATTGCGTGTGCTGGCCGACGTCGGCCTGCTTGGCATGCCCAACGCCGGCAAGAGCACGCTGATCCGCGCCATCTCCGCCGCCCGCCCGAAGGTGGCCGATTACCCGTTTACCACGCTGCACCCGAACCTCGGCGTTGTTCGTGTCGATGCCGAAAAAAGTTTCGTCATGGCCGACGTACCGGGCCTGATCGAAGGCGCGGCGGATGGAGCGGGCCTTGGTATCCGCTTCCTCAAGCACCTGCAGCGCACGCGCCTTCTGTTGCATCTGGTGGACATCGCGCCGATCGATCCCGATGCCGACCCGGTGCGCGACGCCAGGGCGATCGTCGGCGAACTCGTCAAGCACGACCCGGCGCTGGCCGACAAGCCGCGCTGGCTGGTCCTCAACAAGCTCGACCTGATTCCCGAGGAAGACCGCGAAAAAGCGATCAAGGACTTCGTCAAGGCCTACAAGAAGGCGACCAAATACGATGGCCCGGTGTTTCCGATTGCCGCGATCAGCGGTGACGGCACCAAGCCTTTGATCTACGCCATCCAGGAGGCGCTGGAGAAAATGGCGCGCCCCGAGATCGACGACGATTCCGAAACGCCGGATGGAAAAGACGCATGAACCAGACCCGCCTCGCCACCGCCAAACGCCTGGTCGTCAAGGTCGGCTCGGCGCTGGTTACCAACAACGGCGCCGGACTCGATCTTGCCGCCATCGACGACTGGGCGCGGCAGATCAGCGTCCTGCGTTCCCAGGGCAAGGAAGTCGTGCTGGTTTCGTCGGGCGCCATCGCCTGCGGCATGCAGCGTCTGGGCTGGGTAAAGCGCCCGAAATCGGTCCATGAGTTGCAGGCCGCCGCCGCCGTCGGGCAGATGGGGCTGGTGCAGGTCTATGAAGGCGCCTTCGCCAGGTACGGCCTGCACACCGCCCAGATCCTGCTGACCCACGACGATCTGGCCGACCGCAAGCGCTATCTGAATGCGCGGTCGACGCTGACCACGCTGCTCGGTCTCGGCGTGGTCCCCATCATCAACGAAAACGACACGGTCGTGACCGACGAAATCAAGTTCGGTGACAACGATACGCTGGGCGCCCTGGTCGCCAACCTGATCGAAGCCGACGCGCTGATCATCCTCACCGACCAGAATGGGCTGTTCACCGCCGACCCGCGCAAGGACCCTTCAGCCACGCTGATCCGCGAGGCGACGGCCGGCGACGAAGCGCTGGAAGCCATGGCCGGGGGCGCCGGCACGTCGATCGGCAAGGGCGGCATGATCACCAAGGTGATCGCAGCCAAGCGT
>DATIUN010000013.1:0-1881 GCA_035466795.1 Azonexus sp.
GCCAGCAGCAGCAATCCGGCGGCCAGCGAAAACAGCGGCGCCGTCAGGAAAAAACGTAGCGGCGCGGCAAACGGCGGTGCGTTCTGGAACGCCAGCATCCCTTGCATGTGGCCCGTTCAGCGCCAGATCAGGATTTCGAAAGTGCCGTCGGCAAGCAGCTCGGTTTCGTAGGCATGACCGTTCTGTCGGAGCACTTTGTAGAGCGGATGCGGTTCGCGGAAGAGCAGGAGGAGCATCTTTTCGCCGGGCTGCAGGGTGTCGAGCATTTCCATCGTTTGCACGAACGGCTCCGGTGGCTCCATGTAGCGCGCATCGACGACATGCGGTGTCTTTGGATGGCTCATGCTTCCGCCAGTTCGGTTTCGAGGCGGGCCAGCAATTCGGGGGTTTCAGCGGCCAGATGCTGATCGCACATCGGGTAAAGGATGTTCTCTTCCTTCATGTTGTGCTGCTGCATCATGATCAGCAGGGTATCGGCCAGCCCGAGGTAATCGTCGGAATTGCCCTGTTCCAGCGCGTCGACCGCATCATCGAGCAGCGCGCGCATCTGGGCGTGCTCCATGCGCATCATCTGGGTCGGCCCCATGCGCATGCCGGTCTTGGCTTCGAAGGTCGGGAACAGGGTTTTTTCCTCGCTGTCGAAATGCGCCAGCATGGCGTTGCGAAAATGTCCGAAAGCCGCCTTGGCGGCCGGCAGGTTCTTCTTGGCGATTGCCTGCTCCGCTTCCGCGAAGAAATCATCGCAGCGGCGATGATCGTCGGTCATAAAGGTACGAATGGTCGTCATGGCTAACTCGCGGGGTCGAATGGCCTTATTGTCGGGATGCCCGACAGCCTCCACCTTAATCACCGTCAAAAACATTTGAATAAGGCCCGGAGAAATACCGCCGCAGGTCGGCAATGTATCAAATTCACGCCATGCGGTAACTGGCCTATTTCTCGAGGACGTAGGTTCCAGGGGCGTCGGCCAGGGCCGGGAAGCTGCGCCGCGCTGCCGGGTAGGCGGCAACCTGTTCGCCGCAGCGCTCGCCGAGCCAGCGTGCCCAGTCTTCCCACCACGAGCCGGTTTTCTTCTCGGCACGCTCCAGCCAATGTTCCCAGTGCTCGTTGCGTTCCGGCTCACCGATCCAGTAGGAACGTTTGGGCGGGTTGACCGGCGGATTGACGATGCCGAGGATATGGCCGGAACTCGAACGGACGAAACGCACCGAGGCATTGACATTGACGTATTTGCGAATCCGGTAGCACTGGATCCAAGGCGCGATGTGGTCGTCCTCGGCGGTCACCGCATAGAGCGGCTGGACGATGTGGTCGAGGTCGATCGATTCACCGGCGATGGTCAGGTGGTCGCGCTTGATCAGGTTGTTGTGCAGGTACATCTCGCGCAGGTAATAGGAATGCATTGCGCGCGGCATGCGCGTCGTATCCATGTTCCAGAACAGCACGTCGAACGGCGGCAGCGGCTCGCCCATCAGGTAGCTGTTAACCCAGTAGTGCCAGACCAGGCTGTTCGAGCGCAGCATGCGGAACGACGTTGCCATCTCGCTGCCGTCAAGATAACCGCGCCTGGCCATCGACTCCTCCAGCGCACCGATGCATGCCTCGTCGATGAAGACGTCGATATCGCCGGGGTGGGAAAAATCGGTCAGCGTGGTGAACAGCGACCAGTGCGCGACCGGCACCTTGTCGGCGCCGAAGCGCTTGTTGGCCCAGGCCATGTAGGTCGACACCAGCGTGCCGCCGATGCAGTAGCCGACCAGATGCACCTTCGGCACCTTGCAGAATTCGCTGGCGACGCGCACGACCTCGTTGACGCCTTCGAGCAGGTAGTCGTCGAAGCGCACCTCGGACATCTCGGCGCCCGGATTTTTCCAGCTCGTG
>DATIUN010000014.1:0-4626 GCA_035466795.1 Azonexus sp.
GGCATCTTCATGTTCTTGCCCATGCGCTTCAGGCGCTGGTCCATTTCCTTCTCGACATCGGCAATGGCGATGGAGAGGTCGATGCGGCGCTCGAGTTCGTTAGCTTGAGCAGTAGTTGTTTCCATGAGAATTCCTTGTGACTACGAGCCGAAAAAATAAAGCGGACAATTCTATCACGGCATGGGAAACGGTAACGCACCGGTGAATCAGGCCTGCAAACAGGTGCCGGTCTACTCGCCGGCTTCGCCTTGCCCTTGATGTTCGCCCAGGTGCCGGCAGGCCGCGCGCAGGAAACTTATCTGTTTCCGGTAGTGCCTGCATCCGGAGCACATCGCCAGATGAATTTCCAGTCGCAGCTTTTCGGGCAGGACGAGTTTCCTGTCCTGTGCCTCGGACAGCAGGCGCGTCGCTTCCTCGCAGCTCAACATGGTCGCTCCCCGGCAGAAAACCAGCTATTTTCAAGACAACGCCGCAGTCCATTGCGCGCGCGATGCAGGATGACGTTGCAGTTGCTCGTCGTGATGCTCAATTCCCGGCAAACCTCGGGCGTCTCGAATTCGAGAAACTCGCGCATCATGAAGACGCGGGCGGTGTTCTCCGGCAAATGCCTGAGGCAGGCATCGAATACCGCCCAGAACTGCTGCTGGCGCAGCGTCTCTTCCGGGTTGCCCCAGTCCGACGGCCTAGCCGCCGGTGCCCAGTGTGCATTGGCCTTGAACTGCGCCTCGAAGGCCTGATCGAGGCTCTCCTCCTCGGCGGACAGGGCAGAGATATTGATCGTTCGACTTTGCCGCCGGATGAGGTCGACGATCTTGTTCTTAAGGATCGCGAAAACCCAGGTTTTGAATGCGGCCCGGCCGGCGAACCCCTTTGCGTTGTCGAGGGCGGCAAGGAGCGCTTCCTGAACCGCATCCTCGGCTTGGGCCTTGTCGCGCAGTTGCAAATGGGCGAAGCGGATCATGTCCCGGCGAATGCCGTCCAGATCCGCGTCGTCGATCAGGCGGCTCGCGATAGCGTTCATGCCCCTTCCTGTTCCATGCCTGCCGGGAAGCTTGCATTCAGACGATCGAGGTCTTCGCCGCGGTCGACATCCCACAAGGGCGCGAATTCCTGCCAGCGCCAGCCGATTGCCGCCAGACGTTCGCGGGTCTGCGCCATGACGCGCCCGGTGCTCCAGTCTATTGCGTCGAATATCCGCGGCGCCGCCTGACGCATGCCGATCAGCACGTAGCCGCCGTCCTCGGCCGGAACCACGGCTGCGTCATGCCCGGCCAGCGCATTTGCTGCCTGGCGCAACAGGGTGGGCGTCAGGGCCGGGCAATCGGTCCCGATCACCAGGGTTCCGTGGAGTGTGGACGCCCCGGCGATCGCCGCCAGCATCCGTTCGCCAAGGTTGCCCTCCGGCTGCCGGCGCAGCGCGAGCGGCCCGAATGTGCAGCACATGGCGAAGTCCGGGTGCGCGGTATCCGGTGCGCACCACAAGGTCACCGGCCCGATGCCGGCGCTCAGGGCGGTCGCCACGGTGCGCTGCAATAGCCAGCGCTGCAAGGCGGCAGCGCCTTCCGCGCCGAGACGGGGAATCAGGCGCGTCTTGGCGAACCCGGCAAGCGGTGCCTTGGCCAGTATCGCGACGCCGACGTTGGCGTAGCGTTCAGTTTTTCCGGACGGCATAGCCGTACTCCCGTGCCAGATCGTCGGGGCTGGCGCCAAAATGGAAGCGCAGGCGCAGCCACCACATGGTCAGGATGGTTCGCAGCAATCCGTGCTGCTCCCAGCGCCGGCCCGAAGTCGTGACTTTTTCCCGGAGGCAGGCTGGCCGCGCGATCCGGCGCAGCGACCCGGAAAGGACGATGTCCTCCATCAAGGGAATCGCCGGAAACCCGCCAACTGCCTGAAACGCTTCCCGGGTCACGAAAATCGCCTGGTCACCGGTCGCGATGCCGGTCAGCCGCGAGCGCCAGTTCATCATCAAGGCGACCAGCGCCAGAGCGCCAGACGAACCGTCGATGCGGACATCGAATCTGCCCCAGCACGCGCCGCCGGCGATCGCAGCAGCGATCAGGTCCGGCGCCAAGGGTGGCAACTGCGTGTCGGCATGCAGAAACAGAAAGATGTCGCCTCTGGCTTTCCTCGCTCCGAAATTCATTTGCGCGCCACGACCGCGGGCAGCGCCGGTGACGCAATCGGCGAAGGGGAGGGCAAGCTGTGCCGTGCCATCGTCGCTGCCGCCATCGACGACGATGATTTCGGCACCGCGGGCACGAAATTCCAGCAGGCGTTCAAGCGCCCGAACGATGCCGCCGGCTTCGTTCAGGACCGGGATGATGATGGAAATGTCGGGTCTGCTCATGCGTCGATTGTCGCGGGTTCCTGTTTTGGCCTTCACGAGTCGGGTGCAGGGCAGGCGGCTTCCTTTTCGACGAAACGGAAATCGGCAAAGCCCGCATGGGCCTTCCCGCCGGTGTTGTCGGTATCCGAAGCGATGGCCAGGCCGCCCAACTGTCCGCCAATGTCGCCGAAGGCGAGCTGAAAGTCCTTCAATACGTTCCGCCGCTCCTGCACCCAGGCGCCCGCCTTGTCGGCACCGGAACGCAGCACCAGCATGCGGGTGCGGTCGGTGTAGGCATTGTCCTGCAGGGTGCCGACGGGGTGGATATTGTCCCAGACATAGTTGAGCGCTGCATCGGGCACCTGGTCGCCGTAGATGGAGCGGGCCAGCGCGAGTTTGGTGCGGGTGCCCAGACCGAGCTGCTCGGGCGGCACGCTGAAGGTCAGATAGACCCGGGCGGCGTAGTCGTCACCGGATTTCGTATTCATGTCGGCCGACGCCACCGGGGCGTCTACTCGCCATTGCCAGCACAGAATCGGGGTTTTTTTCAGGTCGACCGCAACCGGGCGTCCCAGCAGGGCCATGCTTCTGTCGGCATGCGCTTCGATCGCGACGACACCATCCCAGCGCCGCAGGGCGTAGCGCGTGGGCGGATATTTATCGTTGAGGCGCTCGACTTTCCAGGGCGCCGGAATTGCCGGGTCGCCATCACTGAAACGGCCCACCCAGAGCGGTTCCGCTGAAACACCATGGGCTGCGCAGAGCAGCACGGCGGGTAAAAAATATCTCGAAGCCGACATGCAGCCTACCCCCGGCGCCAGGCGTGGAAACGTTCGACCCAGCCCAGCAACTTTTGCGGCGCATGCGCCTTCTTCCAGTTGCCGGCGACGTATTTGTTGGCCTCGGCGAGTGTCGGGTAGATGTGGATGGTGCCGAGAATTTTATTCAGGCCGATGCCCTGCTTCATCGCCAGCACATATTCGGCGATCAGGTCGCCGGCATGCTCGCCGACGATGGTGACCCCGAGAATCTTGTCCTTGCCTGGCACGGTCAGCACCTTGACGAAACCGTGGGCCTCGCCGTCGGCGATGGCGCGGTCGAGATCATCGATGCCATAGACCGTGGTTTCATGGGCGATGCCTTTTTCATTTGCTTCCAGTTCGTTGAGACCGACCCGCGCTACTTCGGGTTCGACGAAAGTCGCCCAGGGAATCACTGAATAGTCGGCCTTGAATTTCTTTATTGGGTCAAAAAGCGCGTTGACCGCGGCATACCAGGCCTGATGGGCGGCAGTATGGGTGAACTGGAAGGGGCCGGCGACATCGCCGGCAGCGTAGATGTTGGGATAGCGGGTTTGCAGGAACTCGTTGGTTTCCACGGTGCGCCCGGTCGGGATGCCCAGCTCCTCCAGGCCAAAGCCCTTCAGGTTGGCGGCACGGCCGACGGCGACCAGCACGGCATCGAACGGAATGCGCACATCCTGCCCCTGATGTTCGGCAATCAGGATGTTCTCGCCGTTGTCGATGATGAATTCCTTGGCCCGGTGGTCGACCAGCACGGCAATCCCCTCGCTGCGGAAGCGTTGCGTGACCAGTTCGGAAACCTCGGGATCCTCGCGCAGCATGATGCGCGGCGCCATCTCGACCTGGGTTACGCGGGCGCCGAGGCGGGCAAAGGCCTGGGTCAGTTCGCAACCGATCGGCCCGCCGCCGAGCACGACCAGGCGCTGCGGCAGTTCGCGCAGCTCCCAGACATTGTCGGAGGTCAGGTAGCCAACCGCCTCGATGCCGGGAATCGGCGGCACGAAGGGGCGGGCGCCGGTGGCGATGACGATGCTGCGTGTCGACAGACGTTGCGTACTGCCATCGTCGCGGGTGATATCGACTTCCCAGGGCGAAACGATCTTTGCCGAGCCGTGTACGACATCGACCCCCAGAGCGCTGTAGCGCTCTGCCGAGTCATGCGGTTCGATGGTTTTGATCACCGATTGCACACGATTCATTACATCGGCAAAGTTGAATTCGGCGGTCGCCGATTCGATGCCGAACTCCTTCGCCCGCGCCATGTGCGATAGCAACCGGGCCGAGCGGATCAGCGCCTTGGAGGGCACGCAGCCGGTGTTCAGGCAATCCCCACCGAGCTTGTGCTGTTCGACGAGGGTGACTTTGGCCTTGACCGCGGCGGCGATGTAGGACGTCACCAGCCCGGCGCTGCCGCCGCCGATGACCACCAGATTGCGCTCGAAGCGCGCCGGCTTCTTCCAGCCGGCGAAGACCTTGTTCCGATGGATGATTTCC
>DATIUN010000015.1:0-5457 GCA_035466795.1 Azonexus sp.
GCGACGGTGATCACGCCCAACCGCTCGGAACTGCGCGAAGTCGTCGGGCGCTGGACCTCCGAGGAAGATCTTGCCGCCCGGGTGCGGAAACTGCGTGGCGAACTTGGCCTCGAGGCATTGCTGGTGACGCGCAGCGAGGAGGGCATGACGCTCTTCGCGGCCGACGAAAGACATCACCAGCCGGCCCAGGCCCGGGAAGTGTTCGATGTTTCCGGTGCTGGCGACACCGTGATCGCCACGCTCGCCGTGATGCTGGCGGCAGGCGCCGGCTGGGCCGAGGCAATCCGCACCGCCAACGTCGCCGCCGGCATTGTCGTCGGCAAACTGGGTACCGCCGTCGTGACCCGCGAAGAACTCGCAGCAGCACTTTAAGGAATGCCAATGTACACAGTCGTTACCGGCGCCGCCGGGTTTATCGGGGCCAACCTGGTCAAGGCGCTCAACGAGCGCGGCGTCACCAAAATCATCGCCGTGGACAACCTGACCAAGGCGGACAAGTTCAGGAACCTGATCGATTGCGAGATTGCCGACTACGTCGACAAGAACGACTTCATCGAACGCATCCAGGCCGGCCATTACGACGGCGAGATCGACGCCATCTTCCATGAGGGCGCCTGCTCCGACACCATGGAGACCGACGGCCGCTACATGATGGAGAACAACTACCGCTACTCGATGATCCTGCTCGACTGGTGCCAGGACCAGGACGTCCAGTTCCTCTACGCATCGAGCGCGGCGACCTATGGCGGCGCCAGCGTGTTCAAGGAGGAGCGGCAGTACGAAGGGCCGCTCAACGTCTATGGCTATTCCAAGTTCCTGTTCGACCAGATTGTCCGCCAGCGTCTGGCGCAGAACCCTTCTTCGCAGATCGTCGGCTTCCGTTACTTCAACGTCTATGGTCCGCGCGAGACGCACAAGGGGCGCATGGCCTCGGTCGCCTTCCACAACTTCAACCAGTTCCGCGCCGACGGCAGGGTCAAGCTGTTCGAGGGCACGCACGGCTACGAGAACGGCGGCCAGATGCGCGATTTCGTGTATATCGGCGATGTCGCCAAGGTGAATATGTTCTTCCTCGACCACCCCGCGAAATCCGGGATTTTCAACCTCGGTTCGGGGCGGGCGCAGAGTTTCAACGATGTGGCGGTTGCCGCGGTCAACGGCTGCCGGAAGGCAAAAGACGAGGCGCCGCTGGATCTGGAGGCATTGCGCGCGCAGGGCCTGATCGAGTACATCACCTTTCCGGAAGCCTTGAAGGGCAAGTATCAGGCCTATACCCTGGGCGATCTGACCCGCTTGCGGGCGGCTGGCTACGATGCGCCGATGGCCACCGTGGAAGAGGGTGTCGCGCAATACATCGAGTGGCTGTTGCGCAATGTATAAGACCCTGCAGGATTTCGTCGGCAATACGCCGCTGGTGCGCCTGCAGCGCATTCCCGGCGCCGAGAACGCGCGGCGCGGCAATGTCATCCTGGCCAAGCTGGAAGGCAACAACCCGGCCGGTTCGGTGAAGGACCGGCCGGCGCTGTCGATGATCGCCCATGCCGAAGCGCGTGGGGACATCAGGCCCGGCGACACGCTGATCGAGTCCACCTCCGGCAATACCGGCATCGCGCTGGCCATGGCGGCGGCGATCAAGGGCTACCGGATGATCCTCGTGATGCCCGAGAACCAGAGCATCGAACGGCGCCAGACCATGCGCGCCTTCGGCGCCGAACTGGTGCTGACGCCGAAGGGGGGCGGGATGGAGATGGCGCGCGATGTCGCCGACAAAATGCGCGATGAGGGCAAGGGCATCATCCTCGATCAGTTCGCCAATCCCGACAATCCGCTGGCGCACTTCGAGGGTACCGGCCCGGAAATCTGGCGCGACACGGACGGCAAGGTCACCCATTTCGTTTCCAGCATGGGCACCACCGGCACCATCATGGGAACCTCGGCCTTCCTCAAGGCACAGAATCCGGCGATCCAGATCGTCGGCTGCCAGCCGGACGAGGGCAGCCAGATTCCCGGCATCCGCAAATGGCCGGAAGCCTATCTGCCCAAGATTTACGACAAAACCAATGTCGACCGCATCGAATACGTCGGCCAGGCCGATGCCGAGGCGATGACCCGCCGTCTGGCTACCGAGGAGGGCATTTTCGCCGGCATTTCCTCGGGGGGGGCGCTGGCCGTTGCACTGCGGCTGTCGCTGCAACTCGAGAATGCGGTGATCGTCAGCATCATCTGCGACCGCGGCGACCGTTACCTGTCAACGGGCGTTTTCCCGGCATGAAACCGGTTCTGGTCTTCGACATCGAGACCATTCCGGACGTGGCCGGCCTGCGCCGGCTCAACGACCTGCCGGCCGGGCTTTCCGACGACGAAGTCGCCGAACTTGCCTTCCAGCAACGGCGTGCCCGGACCGGCAACGATTTCCTGCAGTTGCACCTGCAGCGTGTCGTCACCATTTCCTGTGTGTTGCGTACCAGCGAGGGCCTGAAGGTCTGGTCGCTGTCCGAACCTGATCTGAACGAGGGCGCCATCATCCAGCGTTTCTTCGACGGCATCGAAAAATTCACGCCGCAGCTCGTCTCGTGGAACGGCAGCGGGTTCGACCTGCCGGTCCTGCACTACCGCGGCATGCTGCATGGTGTGGCGGCGCCGCGCTACTGGGATCTTGGCGAAGGCGACTACGCCGATTCGCGTGATTTCAAGTGGAACAACTACATCAGCCGTTACCACCTGCGCCACCTCGACCTGATGGATCTGCTGGCGCTCTACAACGCCCGCGCCAACGCGCCGCTCGACGACCTGGCCAAGCTGTTCGGCTTTCCCGGCAAGCTCGGCATGGATGGCGGCAAGGTCTGGGAGGCGTGGCAGGCCGGCAGGGCCGCGGAGATTCGCGACTACTGCGAAACCGACGTCATCAATACTTACCTGGTCTACAACCGCTTCCGCCGGATGCGCGGCGAACTGACGGCGGAAGAAGAGGTTGCCGAGGGCGAATTCGTCAAGGCGCAACTTGCCCGAATCGGCGCGCCGCACTGGCAAGAGTTTCTCGCCGCCTGGGGCTGACAGCGCCGGCCCCGGCGGTATAATCACAAGTCCTAAAACTACATGTTGCAGAGAGATAGCGATGTCCCTTAATAACGTTCCTTCAGGCAAGTCACTCCCCAACGATTTCAACGTCATCATCGAGATCACCGCGCATTCCGAGCCGGTCAAGTACGAAGTCGACAAGGACAGCGGCGCGATCTTCGTCGATCGCTTCATGTCCACCTCGATGCACTATCCGTGCAACTACGGCTATATCCCGCACACCATCGCCGGTGACGGTGACCCGGTCGACGTGCTGGTCGTCAGCCCGTTCCCGCTGCCGCCGGGCGTCGTTGTCCGCTGCCGGCCGATCGGCATGCTGGCCATGACCGACGAAGCCGGTGAGGACGCCAAGCTGCTCGCCGTCCCGGTGGACAAGCTGACCCCGATGTACCGCAACGTGCAGACCCACGCCGACATGCCCAATTTGCTGCTCGACCAGATCGCGCACTTCTTCGAACACTACAAGGATCTCGAGCCGGGCAAGTTCGTCAAGGTCGTCGGCTGGCGCGGTCCGGAAGAGGCCAAGAAGGAAATCGAATCAGGTGTCCAGGCCTTCAAGGACGCGAAAGACAAGCCCAATTTCTAAGCGCTCATGTTGCGCATTGCCGTTGCCCAGTTCAATGCCACCGTCGGTGACCTGACGGGCAACGTCGAACGCATCATCGAGTGCGCCAGTCAGGCCAGGGAGCGCGGCGCCCAGGCGCTGCTGACACCGGAGCTGGCGTTGTGCGGCTACCCGCCGGAGGATTTGCTGCTGCGTCCCGACTTCTACCGGGCCTGCGCGCGGGCGCTCGACGATCTGGCCGGCCGCGTCGAGGGCATCGCCCTGATTGTCGGACATCCCGAAGAACACGAAGGGCGTCGCCACAACACGGCGACGGTCATTGAAAATGGCCGGATAACGGCGGTTTACCGCAAGATCCGCCTGCCCAATTACGACGTTTTCGACGAGAAGCGCTACTTCGACCCCGGCAGTGAAGCCTGCGTCGTGACCCTGGGCGGTGTCCGTTGCGGCATCAACATCTGCGCCGACATCTGGGAAGCCGGCGCCGCCGAGCGTGCCGCCGACGCCGGCGCCGAACTGCTCCTCGTCCTCAATGCCTCACCCTGCCATCTGGAAAAGCATCAGCAACGGGTCGAGGTGATGCGCGAGCGGATTGCCGCCACCGGCATTCCCGCGATTTACGCCAATCTGGTCGGTGGACAGGACGAGCTCGTATTCGACGGCGCATCGTTCGCCCTCGATGCCGAGGGTAATTGCCGGATGCGCCTGCCGCAGTTCGCGGAATCATTGGGGATCATCGATTACGACGCCGGCCGCCTCCATTCCGACGACATGGCCGACGAACTCCCGCTCGAAGCCGAGGCCTACCGCGCGCTGGTACTCGGCGTCCATGACTACATCGGCAAAAGCGGTTTCGCCGGGGTCATCATCGGCCTCTCGGGCGGCATCGACTCGGCGCTGACCCTTTGTGTCGCGGTCGACGCGCTGGGCGCCGACAAGGTGCGCGCAGTCATGATGCCGTCGCCCTACACCGCGCAGATGAGCCTCGACGATTCGCGGGCGATGATCGCCGCGCTAGGCGTGCGTTATGACGAGATTCCGATTGCGCCGGCAATGGAAACCTACCGGACGATGCTCGATCCGCTGTTCGCCGGCATGCCTGCCGATACCACGGAAGAAAATATCCAGGCGCGCATCCGCGGCAACATCCTGATGGCGTTGTCCAACAAGACCGGCGCGCTGGTCCTGACCACCGGCAACAAGTCGGAAATGGCCGTCGGCTACTGCACACTGTATGGCGACATGGCCGGCGGTTTCGCGGTGATCAAGGACGTCTACAAGACGCTGGTCTATCGCCTGGCGCGCTACCGCAACACGCTGTGCGCTGGCGGCCCGCCGGTGATTCCGGAAAACATCATCGTCCGTCCGCCATCCGCTGAACTGAAGCCCGACCAGACCGACCAGGATTCGCTGCCGCCCTACGAGGTGCTCGATGCCATCGTCCGCGCCTACATGGAAGAGGACCGCAGCCCGCGCGAGATCATCGCCGCCGGCCTGCCGGAAGCGGATGTGCGCCGGGTCGTGCGCCTGCTGCGCCTCGCCGAATACAAGCGGCGCCAGTCGCCGGTCGGAATTCGCATCACGCCACGTGGCTTTGGCAAGGATTGGCGGTATCCTATTACCAATCGTTACCGTGACGAGTTTTAAGCAACCGAATCGAACAGGAAACCGAACATGAAGAAAATCGAAGCCATCATCAAGCCGTTCAAACTCGACGAAGTACGCGAAGCGTTGTCGGAAGTCGGCATCACCGGCCTGACGGTGACCGAAGTCAAGGGTTTCGGGCGTCAGAAAGGCCACACCGAGTTGTACCG
>DATIUN010000016.1:0-1900 GCA_035466795.1 Azonexus sp.
ACTGGAGAAAATGCGGGTCGATGTGATCGAAGCGGGGTTCGCTGCTGCTTCTCCCGGCGATTTCGAGGCCATCCAGGCAATCGCCCATGCGATCAAGGATTCCACCGTCTGTTCGCTGGCGCGTGCCAACGAGAATGACATTCGTCGGGCGGGCGAGGCAATCAGGTCGGCGAATTCAGGCCGCATTCACACCTTCATCGCGACCTCGCCGATCCACATGGAAAAAAAGCTGCGCATGACCCCGGATCAGGTCGTCGAGCAGGCGGTCAAGGCCATTGGCTGGGCCCGGGAGTATACCGACGACGTCGAATTCTCGGCCGAGGATGCCGGGCGTTCGGAAATCGATTTTCTGGTCCGTGTCTTCGACGCGGTGATCAAGGCAGGGGCGACGACGATCAACGTGCCGGATACGGTGGGTTACAACATTCCCTTCCAGTACGCCGAATTGGTTCGCCAGTTGATCGAGCGCGTGCCCGACTCGGACAAGGTGGTCTGGTCGGTTCATTGCCATAACGACCTCGGGCTGGCCGTTTCCAATTCGCTGGCAGCGGTGCTGTCTGGCGCCCGGCAGGTCGAATGCACGATCAACGGACTCGGCGAACGGGCCGGCAATGCCGCGCTCGAGGAGGTGGTGATGGCGGTGCGTACGCGCGGCGACGTGTTTCCGGTCGAGACGCGGATCGACACGACCCAGATCGTCCCCGCCTCCAAGCTTGTGTCGCAGATTACCGGCTATCCGGTGCAGCCGAACAAGGCGGTGGTCGGCGCCAATGCTTTCGCGCACGAGTCCGGGATCCATCAGGATGGTGTACTCAAGCATCGCGAAACCTACGAAATCATGCGCGCGCAGGATGTTGGCTGGGCGCAGAACAAGCTGGTTCTCGGCAAGCATTCCGGACGCAATGCGTTCAAGAGCCGTTTGCAGGAACTGGGCATCGAGCTTGACAGCGATGAGGCCCTGAATTCTGCCTTTGCACGTTTCAAGGAACTGGCCGACCGCAAGCACGAAATCTTCGACGAGGACCTTCATGCCCTGGTCTCCGACGAGGTCGTCACGCCCGAACAGGAACACTACAAGCTGGTCTATTCGCATGTCTGCTCGGAAACCGGCGAGATGCCACACGCCAAGGTCATTCTCAGTGTCGGCGGCGCCGAGCTGAAAGGCGAGGCGGGCGGTGGCGGTCCGGTCGATGCAACCTTCAAGGCGATCGAGAGCGTCGTTGCCAGCGGGGCGGAACTTCTGCTCTATTCGGTCAATGCCATCACTACCGGCACGGATGCGCAGGGTGAAGTCACGACGCGGCTCGCAAAGGGCGGGCGCATTGTCAATGGCAATGGCGCGGATACCGACATCGTCATTGCCTCGGCGCGCTCCTACCTGAACGCCCTGAACAAGCTGTTCTCGACGCCGGACAAGGTGCGGGCGCAGGGCGGCGTCTGAGCGGCAGGCGCGCCTCAGCTTGCTGACGCGGCCTTTTCTTCCTGCGGGCCGCGGGTGGCACGAATGTAGAGAATGACCGAAACGAAGAGTATGGCGGCGAGCAGCGTCTCGCCGATTGCCAGTTTTTGCGACAGGCCGCTGTCGCTGGTCGCCCGGACCAGCCCCTCGAGCAGGTAAAACTGCACGAACAGGGAAACCCACTTGTACGTATAGCGCTTGCCACGCAGGATGCCGAACAGCGGTGCGAGCAGCAGGACCGCCTTGAGGACCAGCCATGACCCACCCGGCTTGAGCGGTGCCCACCAGAGTTCCCAGCCGAGGGTGAGAAAGATCAGTGCAATAAGGCTGGCGCTGGCAGCAAGCTGGTAATGTCTGGCCGTCACGGTCGACTCAGTTTCAGGGCAATATTTGCCAGCCGCCTGCCTTGGGCGAAGGCGAGCCGGCTTTCGGCGTCGGAAA
>DATIUN010000017.1:0-5611 GCA_035466795.1 Azonexus sp.
ACCGCGTGCAACACGGGTACTTTCGACAGCGCCAGCGTACCGAAACCGATCGCCGTGGTCAGGTTGGCGATCAGCATCGACGCCAGTGTTTCCGCATCGAGCCGGTGCTGATCGTTGGCACGATCGAAAAACAATGCGTAATTTGAACCGACGGCGACGATCAGGAGCATGCCGACCAGATGCAGCAAGTGCAGGCGCTCACCGAGCAAACTGAGCCCGGCAATGACCAGGACAACCGACAGAACCAGCGGCAGCATTACGGCGACGAGTCTACCGGGCGAACGCAGCGTCGCGGCAAGAAGCAGGACGATGGCCAAGAGACCACCCATTGAGAGCAGGATCGCTTCGCGCAGATAGTCGCGATACAACTGGTCAAGTTCTGCCTTGAGGTCAATGACCAGCGCATCGGTTCCGGCCAGGGCATCGCGCACGGCATCAATGGCAAGGGGTTGACCAGCGGCCGGGTGTAACGGCATCAAAATGCTGACGCCGCCGGAATGGGGCTGCACCAGCGCGTCGACCAGCAATGCGAGACCGGTCCCCGCCAACGAGTCCCGACTTATCGCGCATTGCGTCCTGCTCGCCGCGACATCGTCGATGAAGCCCCCCAACCTTTCCGCCGCCAGCGGCGAGCCAGTTTGCGCCGTTTGCAGGCTTAGGCGCAGTTCTTCGGACGCAGGCAGGCTGGCGCAGCGCGCTTGCTGTCTTGCCGCACTGGGCAGGAATCGGGCAGGAGTGTCGTAGCTGGCGATCGCCCCGGCGGCAACCAGCCGATCAAGTTTTTCTCCCGCAATCTCGGCAGCCTGGAGTGCGGTTTCGCGGTCGGCCGCGTTGATGACCACCATGTAGCGCGCGTCCGGCGCCGCGATATCGCCGCGCAATCGCATGTCCAGCGCGGATTCCTCGGCCGTCGCCGTGCTCAGCACAGACAAATCGGGATGCCACAGGCTCGCGCGATGAACCAGGAGGTGGGCGGCGGCCAAGGCGGCGAGCAGCAGGACCGGCCAGCGTAGTGCATGCGCGGCGCGAATGCCCTTGGCCACGGTCTTTCCCAGCGGCGAAAGATCGCGTGTCATGGTCACGCCGCCGGCCAGTTGCGGCAAGACGAACCGGGTAACGATGGCGGCGGCAAGAACGCCGCTCAGGGAATACAGGCCGAGTTGAGCGAGGCCGGGAAAGCCCGAAAACAACAGCGCGCCAAAGCCGCAGACGGAGGTCAGCACGCCGAGCCGGATAGTCGGCCAGAATCGCTCGCGCCATTCGGCATAGCCCCTCCGACCGGACTGCACGAAGTAGTAGATGGAGTAATCGACAGCCTCGCCGATCAGAGCCGAACCGAAGCCGACGGTGATGCCGAAGACCGTCCCGTAGGCCAGGCTGACCGCGACGATCCCGGCCAGCACGCCGGAAACGACTGGCAGCAGCCCCAGCGTCAACAGTCGAGGTGAACGATAGACGAAGAACAGTACGCAGATGATCGCCAGCGAGCTAATAAGCGAAAGCCGGGTCACCTCGCCCTTGATGAGTGCCCGCGCATTGACGGCAAAAACCCCGGGGCCGGAAATCTCGATACTCGCACCGCTGACCCCGGCAGTCTCAACACTTGCGGCAAACGCATCCCTGATCTCCTTGATCGCCGCTTCCTGCCCATCGGTATCGGAACCGAGCGCTCCGGTCTGCACCAGCAGCATCGCCCGTTCGCCGTCCCGCGAGGCCCAGACGCCGCCGCGCATATCCGGCTGGCTACCGGCATTGAGACCGCCCAGCAGTTCCACCAGTTCGCCCGTCGGATCTCGGGTCAACAAGGGCTTCAAGACAAAACCGGCGGGCGAGGCAAGCAGGTCGATGCTGTTGGCTATGGCCGACCGCAACCCATCGACCGTGAAACGCGCCGGCGTGACCGCCGGACTCAGCAGATAGCGGTGTTTGAAAAGAAATTCGCGGTCGGCGTCGTGGCTGCCTGCCTCACCGTTCTGGACGGATGCAAATCTCTCGCCGTTTTTTAGCCGCCGGCGCAAATCCCGGGATAGCGTTGCCCGCTGATCCGCATCGCCCCCCGCGATGGCGATCATCAACAGGCGCGAAACGACACCTTCCTTGATCTGATTCACCAGAACCTGCTGCCCGGGGCTTGGGTGGGCCGGCAGAAAGAAGGACATATCGGCCGCAAACCGGCTATTCCAGACAATGACTACGCCCGCCAGCATCGCCAGCAACCAGATCAGGACTGCGCGGGGAACGGCGCTGTTCATTTGCCCTCGAGCGGCTCGATGCTCAACACCGAACGGTCACCGTCGGCTTGCAGGTATTCAATGCTGCGTACCTGGCCCCTGCTGCCGGTCACGACAATGCGCTGCACCAGCGCGGCGATCTTCTGGTCGCTGGGCAGCAGCGTCAGGGTCCAGTTATCGAAACTGCCCGCCAGATGCAACAGATAATTTTTTTCCAGGGCAGCCCGGTTGCCGGCCAGAGTACCGCGAATGCTGTCGATGAAAGCAAGCGCCTCGGGCTGGCTGGCGAGGTTGATCGACAATCTCTGCTTCTCGCGCACGATGCTGAGCATGTCCCGGTCAAGCAGGAGAATTTCCGGCTTCGGCGTCACGGTACGTTTCTCGAGCCGATCTGGCGCGGTATACGTCATTTCCCCGGTTGAAACGACCGGCCTGTCGAGAAATGAAATGTACTTTTTCTCGATGAACTTCGCCCGGCCGCCCTTGTTCCTGGCCAGATCACTCATCAACTGACCGACATCGAAAGCACCAAGCGCAGGCAATGTCAGCAAGGCCAGAAACAGACTGACGAACAGTTTCCTGATCATCTCTTTTTCCAGAAATCGTAGAAATTGAACCAGTTGTAGGGCGCCAGTCGGCAATAGTGGTTCAGACGTTCGACATAGCGCTGCTGTGCTGCGCCCATCGCTGCTTCCCGTTCGCTGCGCGGCGTTTCCGAAAAGTCGGCCAGTTGCTCGAAATGAATCTGGTAACGATTGCTGCCCAGGTAGAGGCCGGTCATGAAAAAAACCGGTCGCTGCAACATCGCGGCCATGCGGAAGGGGCCAACCGGGAACGGCGCCATTTTGCCAAGAAATTCGCAGTCGACCGTGGCATCACCATCGAGTCCGCGGTCGGCCAGCATGCCGACCAGATAGCCATGATCGAGTTTGTCGCGTGCTTCGAGCATCGATTCCATGTGTCCAAGCGCGATGATGTCCTCGGTCGCCTTCGGGTTGATCGCCTCCAGCGCCCCATTGATCTTGCGCGCATTTTCCTCGTACATCAGCATCGCCACTTTCAGGCCCGCCCGACCCCGACCGACAGCGCGCAAGACCTCGAAGCTGCCGAGATGCGCCCCGATCAGAAGTGCACCCGGTCGCCTGGCCAGCGAGGCGTGCAAGGCATCGGCGCCGATCACCTCGATGTCGAACAGGTCGAAACGGTCGTTCAGGAGGTAGATACGGTCATGGATCGTGCTCGCAAAAGACAGTACATGCCGAAAACCGTCGGACCATTCCGCCCAGCGACCGAGGGCACGTCCCAGATATTCGCGACTGGCTTTCCTTGCCGTTGGCGCAAAAAACAGGAAATAGGCGGCGATACCATGAAGGACAACGCGGCCAAGCGTTCTGCCGAAAGTCAGCGAGATCCACACCATCAGTTTCAGGATGGTCTGGTTGCTACGTTCCTGCTGATGCATCCAGCCAACTGCGGACGGCTTTCCGGAACTCATGCGGAAGTTGCCAGCAAGTTGCAGGCAGCGACCTCGCGCCCGGCGCCGCGCACGCTGATGGCAATCGCGCCGTGTTCACCGATGTTCAGGGCGAAGACAAGCAACTCACCGGGCGCGACCGGACTGAAGAACTTGGCAGCTCCGATCTGCCACGCGGCAACCGGATACCCGACCATGTCTTCGGCAAACAGGATGGCCTGGTCGAGCAGGACAACGCCAGGCATGATCGGGCGCCCGGGGAAATGTCCCGCGAGTGCCGGATGATCGGATGGTGCCCTCCAGGTGCGCTCAACGCCCGGCATGTTCGACCTGTTCGGCGTAGAGGGCTTGCAAGCTGCTGATCGGCAACTTGCCGGTACTGTTCCTTGGAAGCTGATCGAGGAAGACCAGCGGCCGGGGAAGGAAAACCGGATCAACGCGCTCGCGCAGTTCGGCAAGAAGCGCCTTGGCGTTCACTTCGGGCGCGACAACAAAGGCGCACAACCGGGTGATGCCATCCGGATTCTTGTCCCCGGGCAGAAAGAAGGCGGCATCGACCACCCCGGGAATCGCCGTGATCTGGTGGTTTAGGTAAGCCAGCGAGGATCGCTTGCCGGCAACATTGACCTGATCCGTACATCGTCCGTGCAAATAAAAATGTCGGTCGGCAAGAATTTCAATGATGTCGGACAGCGCCACCCTGCCCTCGACATGGCCGCCCGAAGCGAAGGTCTGCCCCTCATCCTGTTCCAGTTGGATATCCGGCAGCAATTGCCAGACTTGGGAGGCCGTCGTCCGCCGACTGGCAATCTGACCGGTTTCGGTACTTCCAAAAATTTCATGGAGTGGCGCTCCGAAATGTGTTTCCGCATCGCTGGCCAGCTTGATGGAAAGCGGCGCAGTGGCCGAGAGCAACAGATCGACGGTCGGCAATTCCAGCCCGCTGGCAAGTAGCGCCGAGAGGTGGAATGGCGTCGTAACCAGGAGACGTGGTCGCGGTACGCTTTTCAGCGCGGTGACAATATCCTGCGGATAAAATGGCTTTCCCGACCAGAAAGAGCACTGACCTTCCAATGCCAGCAGGAACGTAGACTCGAATCCGAAGGAATGCTGAACGGGAACCGTCCCGACGATGGCATGCGGGTGTTTACGCAGATTCAGGCGTTCGGCCTCTGCGCTGCCGTTGTGAACCAGCCCCCCCCAGGTCTTGAAGTGTGGCATTGGCGCCCCCGTCGAACCCGACGTAAAAAGGCAAGCGGCAATGTGGTCGGCTGGAATCTCTGGAATACCAGTCACCCTTGCCGGTTTCGCCGCAGCAAGGGCCGGGAAATCGAATCGTGGCAGGTCGACGCCATCGAATTCGCTGTCGCACAGGCACACCACGTCGGGAAAATCATGTTGAATACGACGGAGGGTTTCCGAGGACTGGGACGACGGTTGCAGGCTCGTCTTGCCGGTCAACAGGCCGGCCGCGAAGCCAACGGCAAAGCGATAGCGATCCTGACAGACATTCAACACAAAGCGCGCGACGGGGAGTTGAGCCGCCAATGCTTCCACGTCAGCCAGAAAATCGCGGACACTGATGGAGCCAGCGGGCGACCACGCAAAGATGTCATCGAGGCTGCCATGCCGCACCAGGGGAAAAGAATTCATGGGTGCTTGGCGAGCGAGTTGGCGCGATGGCGCATTGCCGCGCGGTAGCCGCGGATGGTATCGGCGACCCCGGTACGTTCCTCGGGTGGAAGTATTTGGCGCCGGAACAACAGCTCTACCGCAAACATCAGCAAGACCAGCGGAAAGGTCAGCAGATTTGCGAAAACCGACCAGGCCGCTTGTGGCGCAAAAAAGAAAAGCAATGCCGAAGCACTGGCGCTGGCCAGAAAGAAAACGGTCCAGGCAATGGTGA
>DATIUN010000018.1:0-2384 GCA_035466795.1 Azonexus sp.
TGGCCTCGCTCAGGCGCCGGCAGAAGGCCTGCTGTTTTTCCGCATGGCGACTGAATACCTTGACCTTCTCCAGCGGCAGCGCCGCGCAGAGGGCGAGTACGTGGCCTTCGGCCTGCCAGCCGGCGCCGAAGATTCCCGCTACCCGCGCGTCGGGCCTGGCGAGGCAACGGGCGGCAAGGCCGCTCGCGGCGCCGGTGCGGATCATGCCCATGTAGTCGGCCTCGATGACGGCAAGCAGCTGGCCGCTCGCTGCATCGAACAGATGGACGAGAAAACGGTTGCCGCTGCGATTGGTGGTGTAGGCCTTGTAGCCGAAGACGCCCTGTGCCGGCAGGGCGCCCTGCAGGATGTGCAGCGCCGTCTGCGGCAGGCGGGTGCGGGCGCGCGGCGTGTCCTGCGCCTGGCCAAGCGCCAGGTCGCGATGGGCGGACTCAACGGCTTCCAGGGCCATTGCTGCGGTCAACACCTGTTTTACGTCGTTTTCCGAGAGGAACAGCGCCATGCGTTTGGCTCCTTAGACGAGGGTGACGTCCTGCCGCGCCAAGATGCGCTGCTCACGCCAGCGCCCGACGACGACGACCAGCAGCGCGCCGATGGCGCCGGCCGCCTTGGCCGACCAGGCCGGCAACGCCGGTAGCAGGTCGATGACGCCGGGGTCGCTGAAAATCATCTGGCCGGCGACATAGCCGAGCAGGCCGGCGCCGAGCAGGACGATCCACGGCCAGCGCTCCATCCAGCGCAGGATCAGCTGGCTCGACCAGACGATCAGCGGAATACTGACCGCCAGCCCGAACAGCAACAGGACAAGACTGCCATGGGCGGCACCGGCGACGGCGATGACGTTGTCGAGGCTCATGACGAAATCGGCGACGACGATCGTCTTGACCGCCCCCCACAGGTGGGCCGAGGGCTCGATGTCATGGCCATCCCCGTCTTCCGGCAGCATCAGCTTGACGGCGATCCAGACCAGGAGCAGGCCGCCGATCGCCTTGAGCCACGGCAGGTTCATGACCAGCGCGGCAAATACCGTGAGCACCACCCGCAGGCTGATCGCCCCGGCGACGCCCCAGAAGATGCCGGTCCTGCGCTGTTCGGGCGACAGGTTGCGGCAGGCGAGCGCGATGACCACCGCGTTGTCGCCGGACAGCACGATGTCGATGAGGATGATCTGGCCGACGGCGACCCAGAAGGTAGCGGAAGTTAAATCGAGTTCCATAAGAAAAAGGCGGGCCTCAAGCCCGCCTTTCCAGATTGGGCAATGCGCGGATTTTACAGCAAAGCCTTGAGCAGTCTGGCCATTTCGGACGGGTTGCGCGTCACCGTGAAGCCGCACTCTTCCATGATGGCGAGCTTGGCATCGGCGGTGTCGGCGCCGCCGGAGATCAACGCACCGGCGTGACCCATGCGCTTGCCGGCCGGCGCGGTGACACCGGCGATGAAGCCGACGATCGGCTTCTTCATGTTGGCCTTGCACCACGTGGCAGCTTCGGCTTCGTCCGGACCGCCGATTTCGCCGATCATGATGACGGCGTCGGTATCCGGATCGTCATTGAAAGCCTTCATGACGTCGATGTGCTTGAGACCATTGATCGGGTCACCACCGATACCGACCGCGGTAGACTGGCCGAGACCGATTTCGGTCAGTTGGCCGACGGCTTCGTAGGTCAGGGTGCCGGAACGGGAAACGACGCCGATACGACCCTTCTTGTGGATGTGACCCGGCATGATGCCGATCTTGATTTCTTCCGGGGTGATCAGGCCGGGGCAGTTCGGGCCGAGCAGCAAGGTCTTCTTGCCACCCCGGGCTTCCTTTTCCTTCATCTTGTTGCGCACCATCAGCATGTCGCGGACGGGGATGCCTTCGGTGATGCAGATAGCCAGGTCGAGGTCGGCCTCGACGGCTTCCCAGATCGCGGCAGCGGCGCCCGGGGGCGGCACGTAGATGACGGAAACGGTGGCGCCGGTCTGCGCGGCAGCTTCCTTGACCGAACCGTAGATGGGGATGTTGAAGATGCTTTCGCCAGCCTTCTTCGGATTGACGCCGGCGACGAAGCAGTTCTTGCCGTTGGCGTATTCCTGGCACTTTTCCGTATGGAACTGACCGGTCTTGCCGGTGATGCCCTGGGTGATGACCTTGGTATCTTTATTGATGAAAATGGACATTCAATAGCTCCTTACTTGACCGCAGCGACGATCTTGGTGGCGGCTTCGGCCATGGAATCGGCAGAGATGATCGGCAGACCGGAATCCTTGAGGATCTGCTTGCCCATGTCTTCGTTGGTACCCTTCATGCGCACCACCAGCGGCACGCTGAGGTGGGTTTCGCGCGCGGCGGCAACGACGCCGGTGGCGATGGTGTCGCACTTCATGATGCCGCCGAAGAT
>DATIUN010000019.1:0-14387 GCA_035466795.1 Azonexus sp.
GGCTGATCACGGCATGTTCGGGAAAATCCTTATCGCCAACCGGGGCGAAATTGCCCTGCGCGTCCAGCGCGCTTGTCGCGAACTCGGCATCAAGACGGTCGTCGTGCACTCGGAGGCCGATCGCGAAGCCAAGTATGTCAAGCTGGCCGACGAATCGGTCTGTATCGGCCCGGCGCAGTCGGCCATGAGTTACCTGAACATCCCCGCCATCATTTCGGCGGCCGAGGTGACCGATTCCGAAGCGATCCACCCAGGTTACGGCTTTCTCTCCGAAAACGCCGATTTCGCCGAGCGCGTCGAAACCTCAGGCTTCGTTTTCATTGGTCCGCGTGCCGATACCATCCGCTTGATGGGCGACAAGGTGTCGGCCAAGAATGCCATGAAGGCGGCGCAAGTACCGTGTGTGCCGGGTTCCGATGGCGAATTGCCGGAGGATCCCAAGGAAATCGTGCGGATTGCACGCGCGGTGGGGTACCCGGTCATCATCAAGGCAGCCGGCGGCGGTGGTGGGCGCGGCATGCGTGTAGTACATACCGAAGCGGCGCTGGTCAATGCCGTGCAGTTGACCCGCCAGGAGGCTGCCAGCTTTTTCGGCAATCCTGCGGTCTACATGGAAAAGTACCTGGAAACGCCACGCCACGTGGAAATTCAGGTGTTGGCTGACGAATTCAAGAATGCGATCTATCTCGGCGAACGCGACTGTTCGATGCAGCGCCGCCACCAGAAAGTGATTGAAGAGGCGCCGGCGCCGCACATTCCGGCGCGTCTGATAAATCGCATCGGCGAACGTTGTGCCGAAGCCTGCCGCAAGATCGGTTATCGCGGCGCGGGCACCTTCGAGTTTCTTTACGAAAATGGCGAGTTCTATTTCATTGAAATGAACACGCGCGTTCAGGTCGAGCATCCGGTTACTGAAATGATTACCGGCGTCGACATCGTTCAGGAGCAGATTCGTATTGCTTTCGGTGAAAAGCTGCGCTATCGCCAGAAGGATATCTCGCTGCGTGGCCACGCCATCGAATGTCGCATTAACGCCGAAGATCCCTTCACGTTCGTGCCATGTCCAGGCAAGATCGAGTTTTATCACCCACCGGGCGGCCCCGGCATCCGGGTCGATTCACACATTTATCAGGGCTATACCGTACCGTCGCATTACGACTCGATGGTTGCCAAAGTCATTGCCTACGGCGACACCCGGGAGCAGGCGATCCGCCGCATGCGCATCGCGCTGTCCGAGATGAGCATCGGGGGAATCAAGACCAACATCCCCCTGCATCAGGAATTGATGCACGACGCGCGCTTCATCGAGGGCGGCACAAGCATTCACTATCTTGAACAGAAGCTCGCCGAAAAGGGCGAAGTCAAAAAGTAGGCGATGGGCTGGCAAAGCGTCAGTTTCCTGACCGACGCATCGCATGCGGAGTCGATGTGCGATGCCCTTCTGACGGCGGGAGCGCTGGCTGCCAGTATCGAGGACGCCGACGCCGGCACGCCGGCTGAACAACCGCAGTTCGGCGAGCCGGGCTCGGTCAATTCGCCGGGCTGGCTTCATTCCCGCGTCGTCGCCCTGCTCGAACAGGATGCCGATGTGCCGGCCATGTTGGCCGTCTCGAGCGCTGCCATTGGTCTTCCCGGCGTTCCGGACTGGTCGGTCGAGCCGGTCGCGGAGCAGAACTGGGTGCAACTCACCCAGTCGCAGTTCGATCCGATCCGTGTATCGCAGCGCTTGTGGATCGTTCCTTCATGGCACGAATCTCCCGATCCTGCCGCGGTCAACCTCATACTGGATCCCGGAATGGCCTTCGGTACCGGCTCGCATCCGACAACGCGGCTATGTCTCGAATGGCTGGAGCGCAATGTTGCCGAAGGGTGTTCGGTGCTCGATTATGGCTGCGGGTCGGGGATTCTCGCCATTGCGGCGGCCCGTCTCGGCGCCGGGCGGGTCGCGGGTGTCGACATCGACCCGCAGGCAGTCGATGCGGCGCGGGCAAACGCCGAGCGCAACGGTGTGGATGCAACATTTGCCGATTCGGCCGCGCCGGTTGCCGGCGAGTACGATCTCGTCGTCGCCAATATCCTGTCGAATCCATTGCGGGTACTGGCCCCTGCCATCTGTGCGCATGTCCGCACCGGCGGGCGTCTGGCGCTGTCGGGCATCCTTCGTGAACAGGCTGATGAAATCATGGCGATCTATGCGCAATGGTTGCCGCTTGAGGTTGCTGACGTTCGTGAGGACTGGGTGTGCCTGGCCGGAACCAGACCCTGATGCGGACGCGTTGCCCGGCTTGCAGCACGGTTTTCCGTGTAACTTCGGACCAGTTGCGTGCCAAGGCGGGCAAGGTTCGCTGCGGATATTGCCAAGCGGTTTTCAACGCCTTCGATGAATTGCTCGACGAAGCTCGGCCGGCGGCAGCCACGCAGACGCTGGGCGAAGAGCAGATCAACCTTGACGCGGCCACCACCGAATACGCGCCGGACGAGCAGGCTGACGCCATCGAGACGGCGGAGCCTGGCGAAGCGGGGTTGATCACCGATTCAGAAACCGGGGAGGAGACAGACGCGGCGGAAACGGCAGTTACTCCGGAAGGTGAGCCCGACATCGAGGTGGCTGGCGAGGATGAGCCGGTTCCGGACGAGCACCCGGATGCAGTACCGGAGGAACGCGATTCCGATGCCGGCGAACAGGGGGAAATTGACCCATCCGCGACGTTGACCGCGACAGAGACCGAGCCGCCATCGGCTCAGTTTGTGGACGAAAAGCCGGAAGAAGCGACGCACGCGGCGCGGGAGGCGGGCCTGGCGGCAGCGCGGGAATTGTCGGAGGCGCCGGCATTTGATCGCTGGGCGGCGGGCGCATTGTCCGGCAGTAATTCCGGTGGATTCGAAACGGATGATGGCGGGCGCACCAACTGGGTATTCGTCATTGCCGCAGTGCTGCTGGCGACCATTCTTTCGGCTCAACTGGCCTACCATTTCCGTACCGAACTTGTCCGCTTCATTCCCGCTGCAGCCGGTGTTTTCGAGGCGCTCGACGTCCAGGTTCCGCAGTCGGCAAGGAGCGATCTGGTGAGCATCGAGGCCTCGGACCTGCAGGTGGATAACGCCCGCGGCCTGTTCGTTCTCAATGCCGTGCTGCACAACCGGGCTGACTACGCGCAGGCGATGCCCGCACTGGAGTTGACGCTGATCGATGCCGCCGACGCGCCAGTCGCGCGACGCGTCATGAAACCGGCGGAGTATCTGCCGCCGGGCAGCAACCTGACGTCGTTCCCCGCCAAGGCCGAGATTCCCGTTCGCATGTGGATCGACGCCAGAGGCCTCGGTGCTTCCGGCTACCGCCTGTATATTTTTTACCCCTGATTGCCTACACCATGAAAACCCTGATCTGTGGTTCGCTTGCTTTCGACAACATCATGGTCTTTGCCGACCGTTTCAAGAACCACATCCTGCCCGAGCAGATCCATATCCTGAATGTCGCCTTTCTGGTGCCGGAGATGCGTCGCGAATATGGCGGCTGTGCCGGCAATATCGCCTACAACCTGATGCTGCTGGGTGGCTCGCCACTGATCATGGCAACCGTCGGCGACGACGCGGGGCCTTACCTCGATCGTCTCGACAAGCTCGGCCTGGCACGCGACCACGTGCGCCACGTGCCGGGCAGCTTCACCGCCCAGGCTTTCATCACCACCGACCTCGACGACAACCAGATCACTGCCTTCCACCCGGGGGCGATGACTTTTTCTCACCTGAACAAGGTTGAACATGCCCGGGCGGCAACGCTGGGCATCGTGGCGCCGGATGGCCGCGAAGGCATGATGCAGCATGCCCGCGATTTCGCGGCGGCGGGCATTCCGTTCATCTTTGATCCCGGTCAGGGCCTGCCGATGTTCAACGGCGACGAATTGCTCGATTTCATGGGCTTGGCCGATTACGCCTGTTTCAACGATTACGAGGCGAAGTTGCTGTGTGATCGTACCGGCCGCAGCCTCGAACAACTGGCTGGCGAGGTGACGGCGCTGATCGTCACGCGCGGCGGCGAAGGTTCGCAGATCTACGTGGCCGGCCAACGCCACGAGATTCCCTGCGTCGCTGCCGAACAGGTGCTTGACCCTACCGGTTGCGGCGATGCCTACCGATCCGGCTTGCTCTACGGGATTGCCAACGGATTCGACTGGCCGACCACTGGGCGCCTGGCCGCGGTGATGGGGGCGATCAAGATTGCCCATCGTGGCGGACAGAGTCACCAGCCGCGCCGCGAAGAGATTGCCGAGCGCTACCAGCGCGCATTCGGGACGCTTCCCTGGTAGTGATCTATTGAAACATGGCGGTCATCTTCGGGTAAAACGCATGTAACAGTCAGGTTCCAGACTGCTTCTCCAGAAACTCACGGAGAACGGAATGGAACAACTACATAAAGAGTCTGGTAGCCAGCGCCCCGAACGTCATCGACTGGTAGTCGGTTTTGCCCGAACCCCGAGCGAAATTCACGACGCGCAACGGTTGCGCTATCGGGTTTTCGCCGGAGAAATGGGCGCCAATCTGCCGACCCGTACGCCTGGCATCGACCAGGATATCTACGATCAGTACTGCGAGCACCTTGTGGTGCGCGATCGAGGCAGCGGGGAAGTGGTCGGCAACTATCGAATTCTTTCACCCGAGAATGCCCGACAGGTCGGCTATTACTCGGAGAACGAATTCGACCTGACCCGCCTGCAGCATCTGCGCCCGCGGCTGGTGGAAATTGGCCGTTCCTGTGTCCATCCCGACTACCGCAATGGCGCAACCATTGCGCTGCTCTGGTCCGGCCTCGCCCGCTATATGACGGAGCGCGGCTACGACTACCTGATGGGCTGCGCCTCGATCAGTATGGCCGATGGCGGGCACGCGGCCGCCAGCTTGTATAATCGCTTGTCCGGAAATCTCGGGCCGCAGGAATACCGGGTCTTTCCGCGCTGTCCGCTGCCGCTGGCGGCCTTGAAGAAGGACCAGCCGGCCGAAATGCCACCCCTGATCAAGGCGTATTTGCGAGCCGGCGCTTGGGTCTGCGGTGAACCGGCCTGGGATCCCGATTTCAACACGGCCGACCTGCCGATCCTGATGCCGATGGGCAGGGTTTCAAGCCGCTACGCCAAACATTATCTGGGACAGGCAGACTGAACGAATCCAATAATCTGTTACGCGGCTTCCGGCTTATGCGTTTGCTCCTGGTCCTGAGCCGTGCTGTTTTTCTCGTGCTGTTCGTGGTTCCCTTCTGCGCCGACGCGACCCGCCTGCGCCTGAAGGCGGATGTTTCGCGGCGTATCCTTGTCGCACTGGGCGTCCAACTTGAGCCTGATTTGAGCCATAGGGTGCCCGGCGCCTTGATCGTTGCCAACCACATTTCGTGGATCGATGTTTTCGCCATCAATGCCGTCTTGCCGTCAGCGTTCGTTGCCAAGGAAGAAGTTCGGCACTGGCCGCTGATCGGCTGGCTGGCGAAGAAAAGCGATACCGTTTTCCTGCGTCGCGGCAGTCACGGTCACGCCCGCATCATCAACCGGGAAATCGCGGAAATTCTGGGCAAAGGAAATCATGTCGCGGTCTTTCCGGAGGGGACGACGACCGACGGCACGCATCTTCTCCATTTCCACGCCGCCTTGATCCAGCCGGCGCTGGCGGTTGGCCGACCGGTCCTGCCGCTGGCGATTTCCTACTGGGAGGCGGATGGAAGCCGGAGCCTCGCGCCGGGCTACGTGGGTGATCTCTCGCTGATGCAATGCACGCTGGCGATTGCCGGATGCAAGGGACTGGTCGCCCGTGTCATCACCTGCCCGGTACTTGGTCTGGCGGGCGAAGACCGCCGGCAGGTGGCCGTGGCGGCGCGGGAGGCGATTGGCATCGGCGCCGGCCTTGTTCGGCACGGCATGGTCAATGTTCAGTAAGTGTCAACAGGATGTCGGCATACCAGGCGCAATTCAGACCAAGCGCCTCGTCGAGTTTCAGGTCCCGGCTTCCGACATCGAGGCGTGCCGAATGAATGCCGAGGAGCATCCACGGCAGATCGCCATGTATCCGGCCCCCTTCCGGCACACGCATGACGACCGGAGCGCCGCTGGTTCCGCGATGGGTGCGGGCATCGGTCAGAAAGTAACCTTCGCCTTGAAAGCGCATGCCGAACGATGATGCGATCACCGCGTGGCGCACCACGGGCATGTGGTGCAGCGTGTCATGGAAGCCGAGCGGGAAGCCGACCACCAGCAGCGAGCTACCGACCTCGACATGATCCAGGCTGCTCAGCAGGTGCTCGGGGGTAAAGGCACGGTACACAGCTGTCGCGGGAAGCGCCGGGCGTTCGATTTCGATGACCGCCACGTCAATTTCTCCGGCGGTGTCGAGGCCTTGGCGCCAGAGACTTTTCCCGTTGCGGTAGAGCGGAATTGAAAAGCCGGTGGACTTGGCCATGTTGGCGGGGTCGATGTGGAGTTCCACCTCGATGCGATCGGGGAAATGCTTGCTCGGTTCATCGATCATCACGTGCCGGCTGGTCACCAGAAACAGGCGTTCGTCGCGCTCGAAGAAAAGCCCGCTCGCGTTGGTCAGCGGCCGCCGGCCGTCGAAAGTGCAGATTCGTGCGGCAGCCAGAAGAATGGATTCGATCATTTGGGTTCGCTATATTTCCAACGGGACCGATTCGCCGGCGGAACAGTCGACCTGGAATACCTGGCGGTCCTCCAGGCGCAATGCCGTCAGGTGGCCGCCCCACAGGCAGCCCGAATCCAGGGCCAGCAGATTGTCGGTAATCTTCAACCCGAGCGCCGACCAGTGGCCGGTCACGAGAACTGCTTCCGCGCTCATTCGTCCGGGCACTTCGAACCAAGGCATGTAACCCTTCGGTGCCTTGAAGGTTTCCCCCTTGGCATGAAAGTCCATGACGCCACCCTCGGTGCAGAAGCGCATGCGGGTCATGGCATTGACGATCACGCGAAGTCGCGGCCAGCCGGCAAGATCGTCGGACCAGCAATCAGGCTTGCTGCCCCACATGTTGGCAATGAACTCACGGTATTTTTTTCCCTGCAGGGTGGTTTCGACCTCGCGGGCCAGCGCGCGCGCCTGCTGTGTCGTCCATTGCGGAAGCAGCCCGGCATGAACCATGCAGTAGCGCCCTTCGACGTGGCACAGGGGTTGCCTGCGCAACCAGTCCAGCAATTCTTCGCAGTCCGCCGCCGCGAGAATCGGTTGCAGGGTGTCGTCCTTGCCGCGGGCTTTGGCGCCGCCTTCCGCGACCATCAGCAGGTAAAGGTCGTGGTTGCCGAGGACGGTCAGCGCCGAATCGCCGAGGTGCTTGATGAAGCGCAGCGTTTCCAGGGATTTCGGCCCGCGATTGACGAGGTCGCCGACCAGCCACAGGCGATCGCTGGCCGGGCTGAACCCGCACTTGTCCAGTAGCCTCTCCAGGGAATTGAAACAGCCCTGAATGTCGCCGACGGCGTAGGTGGCCATGAATTACCGATCTGCTCGAATGGTCGATTGTATAAGGGGCGACGGCGCCGCGCTTACCGATTTGTCCTGTTTGGAGTAATTTGCCACAAAAAGGCTTGTGCCTGCTGACGGGAATCCTGAGTGACCATGAAGACGATAGACCACGACCGCCTTGACCGACTCGTGCTGGATGCGCGAAAGACCCGCGAAGCCCGGGAAAATGGCTACCGGGAACGCGCGCTCAAGATCTATCCGTGGATATGCGGTCGTTGTGCCCGCGAGTTCTCACTTGCCAACCTGCGCGAACTGACCGTTCATCACCGCGACCACAATCACGACAACAATCCGCCCGATGGCAGTAACTGGGAGTTGCTCTGCGTCTATTGCCACGACAACGAGCATCAGAAACAGATCGAGGCCGACCGCGGTTACACGGATGCCGGCGCAACCAGGGCGGGAGGAGCGTCGCACTCGCCATTTGCCGGCTTGAAATCGATGCTCGCGGGGGGTGGCAAGGACGAATGATGATTGCCGGGTTCCCGGCACCGTGACGGGTGGTCGCTGTTACTCAACGGTCACCGATTTCGCTAGGTTCCGCGGCTTGTCCACATCCGTCCCCTTGACCAGAGCCGCATGGTAGGAGAGCAACTGTAGCGGCACCACGTGCAGCACCGGCGACAGTTCGCCGTAGTGCTCGGGCAGGCGCAGGATATGCACCCCGTCCGACTCGGAAATCTCCGAGTAGCGGTCGGCAAAAACGTACAGTTCTCCACCCCGTGCCTGCACTTCCTTGAGGTTGGACTTCAGTTTGTCGAGCAGCTGGTCGTTGGGGGCCACGGCGATCACCGGCATGTCGCTGTCCACCAGGGCCAGCGGGCCGTGCTTGAGTTCCCCGGCCGGGTAGGCTTCAGCATGGATGTAGGAGATCTCCTTGAGCTTCAGCGCGCCTTCCAGGGCGATCGGGTAATGCCGGCCACGCCCAAGGAACAAGGCGTGGTGCTTGTCGGCAAAGCGCCGGGCCCAGGCCTTGATCTCGGGTTCGAGCTGGAGGACCTTGTTGACCGCTACCGGCAGGTGGCGGAGCTGGTCGAGGTAGGCGCTTTCCTGGGCAGGGTCGAGTTTGTGCTTGACCTTGGCCATGACCAGCGTCAGCAAGAACAGGGCAGCCAACTGGGTGGTGAAGGCCTTGGTCGAGGCGACACCGATCTCGGGGCCGGCGCGGGTGATGAAGCGGAGCGTTGATTCGCGGACGATGGCCGATTCGGGGACGTTGCAGATGGCCAGGGTCTTGTCCTGGCCGAGGCTCTTGGCATGGCGCAACGCGGCCAGCGTGTCGGCGGTTTCGCCGGATTGCGAGATGGCGACGATCAGTTGTTTCGGGTTGGGTACCGAAACGCGGTAACGATATTCACTGGCGATCTCGACATTGCAGGGCACGCCGGCGATGGCTTCGAGCCAGTAGCGGGCGGTATAGCCGGAGTGGCTGCTGGTGCCGCAGGCGAGGATGAGGATCGAATCGACGTCCTGCAGGAGGTCGGCGGCTGCGGCGCCGAAGATGCCGGGCTGGATGGTCTTGCTGCCGCCGACGATTTCGAGGGTGTTGGCCAGCGCTTCCGGCTGCTCGAAGATTTCCTTCTGCATGTAGTGCTGGTAGTCGCCGAGTTCGACGGCGGCGGCGGAGAGTTGCGAGACATGGACCGGGCGGTCGACCGGTGTGCCGTCGAGGCGGGTGATCTTGATGCCGGTTGCGGTCAACTCGGCAATATCGCCATTTTCCAGATAGACCATGTTGCGGGTGACCTGGAGCAGCGCCGAGGCGTCGGAAGCGGCGTAGTTGCCGGTGTCGGAGACGCCGAGCAGCAACGGTGAGCCTTCGCGGGCGACGATGACCTTGCCGGGTTGCTGGTGGTCGATGACGGCGATGGCGTAGGCGCCGACCAGTCGGCTGCAGGCGAGGCGGACGGCGGTGAACAGGTCGGGTTCGGCCTTGAGCGTGGCTTCGATGAGGTGGGCGATGCTTTCGGTGTCGGTGTCGGAGGTGAAGACGTAGCCCTGGGCGGTCAGTTCGCTGCGCAGGCTTTCGTAGTTCTCGATGATGCCGTTGTGGACAACCGCGATCGAGCCGGAAACGTGCGGGTGGGCGTTGCGTTCGCTCGGCACGCCGTGGGTCGCCCAGCGGGTGTGGGCGATGCCGGTGACAGCGCTGGTCGCTGCCGAGGCGGTTTCAAGTTCGGCGACGCGGCCGACCGAGCGGACGCGCTCGATGCGATCACCCGAAATGACGGCCAGCCCGGCAGAGTCATAGCCGCGGTATTCGAGCTTCTTCAGGCCTTCGACGAGAACGGGAACGATGTTGCTGCCGGCTGCTGCCGCGACGATGCCGCACATGGATAGTCCTCAAACCTTGTAATAGTCGCGATACCAGGCGATGAAATTATCGACACCTTCCTGAACGGTGACGGCCGGGACGAAGCCGACCCAGTCGTTGAGCAGGTCGGTGTTGGCATAGGTGGCCGGGACATCGCCGTCCTGCAGCGGCAACAGCCGCATTTCGGCCTTGCGGCCGAGGGCTTTTTCGATGGCGCCGATGTAATCGAGCAAACCCACCGGGTTGTTGTTGCCGATGTTCAAGACGCGGTAAGGAACGTTGCTGGTCGCCGGATCGGCGGAAATCGGGTCATATTCCGGGTTGACCGCAGCAGGCTTGTCGAGCACGCGGATGACACCTTCGACGATGTCGTCGATATAGGTGAAATCGCGCTTCATGTTGCCGTAGTTGAAGACGTCGATCGGCTTGCCTTCGAGGATCGCCTTGGTAAACAGGAAGAGCGCCATGTCCGGCCGGCCCCACGGGCCGAAGACCGTGAAGAAGCGGAGGCCGGTGGTCGGCAGGTCGTAGAGATGGCTGTAGGTGTGCGCCATCAGCTCATTGGCTTTTTTGGTCGCGGCGTAGAGGCTGACCGGGTGGTCGACGCTGTCGTGTTCCGAGAACGGCATCTTCGTATTGCCGCCGTAAACGCTGGAACTGGAGGCGTAGACCAGGTGTGCTACCTTGTTGTGACGGCAGCCTTCGAGCACGTTGACGAAGCCGACCAGATTGCTGTCGACATAGGAGTGCGGATTCAGGATGGAGTAGCGGACGCCGGCCTGGGCGGCCAGGTGGATCACCTTGTCGAATTTTTCGGCGGCGAACAGCGCTTCCATGCCGGCGCGATCAGCGATATCCAGTTTGATGAAGCGGAACTTCGCGTGTGCAGCCAGCCGCTGCAGGCGGGCTTCCTTGAGCTTGACGTCGTAATAGTCGTTCAGGTTGTCGAGGCCGACCACTTCGTCGCCACGCGCCAGCAGGCGCAGCCCGGCGGTTGAGCCGATAAAACCGGCGGCGCCGGTGATGAGAATTTTCACGAAGTTGCTCCTTGCGGAAAGTTTGGTATTTTACCTTGGCGCAGTGTCGGAATTCTGGCGCTCCAGCATTTTGGAATATTTCACGAAGCTGTTGAAACAGCCGATTGCGATGTGGACCAGCCCCGGCAGGCCATCGCGAAATCCTTGCCGGACGAAATAGAACTTGAGGAAGCGCAGCAGCGGGCTGAAGACGATGCGCGCGAAACCGGCGCGCTTGCCTGCGGCGAACGCCATGTCGGCGGCCAGCGTGGTGTAGCGGTTTTGCTTGGCCAGGTAAGCAGCCAGCGATTCGGCGGAGTCGTGCAACAGGTCGCCCGGCAATTCGCCGACGCTGCATTGCGTCTCGACCTTTTCATGTACCGCGTCGGCGGACCAGCGTGCCTGCCGGCGGTCGAACAGGCGCAGGCTCCAGTCCGGATAACCCTCGCCGTGTTTCAGATAGCGGCCAAGGAAACGATTTTTGCGTGGGAAGCGAAATGCCGCGGTCGACGGGTTTTTCAGGGCATTTTCGATGCTCGCCTGTAATTGCGGGGTGACCCGTTCGTCGGCATCGAGACAGAGCACCCAGTCGTGGCTCGCCTGCTCGACAGCGAACTGCTTTTGCGGCCCGAAGCCCAGCCAGTCCTGCTGAATGACCCGGGCACCATGGCGCTCGGCCAATGCTTGCGTGCCGTCGTTGCTGCCCGAATCGACGACGACGATCTCGTCGGCGAAGCGCACGCTCCTCAGGCAGGCCTCCAGTTGCGCGGCCGCATTGAGCGTGATGATGGCGACGGAGAGCGGCTGGCGCGTAGCGGGCATCTATAATTGCGACTTCGAAAAGCCGTCATTTTATCTGTCGATGCGCATCCTGCTTGTGAAAACTTCCTCACTCGGTGACGTAATCCACAATCTGCCAGTGGTGAGCGACATCCGGCGGCAGATTCCGGATGCCGCGGTCGACTGGTGCGTGGAGGAGAATTTCGCGGCGATTCCCCGTTTGCATCCGGGCGTCGGTGAGGTGATTCAGGTGGCGGTTCGACGCTGGCGAAAAGGGCTACTCAAGGCGGCAACCTGGCGTGAAATCGGGGCGTTCCGGTCCACCATGCAGGCACCCTGCTATGACGCGGTAATCGATACCCAGGGCTTGCTGAAAAGCGCGCTGATCGCTTCACAGGCGCAAGGCCCGCTCTCGGGTTACGCCGCCGATTCGGCGCGCGAGCGTGTTGCGGCGCGTTTTTACGACCATAAATTCACTGTTCCGACGCAGGCGCATGCCGTGGTACGCAACCGTCAGCTGGCCGCCGCCGCGCTTGGCTATGTGCCCGAAGGCGAACCCGATTACGGCATCGCGGCACCCGTCGTTCGGTTCGAGTGGCTGTCGCCTGCAGGTTATGTGGTTTTCCTGACGGCGACGAGTCGCGATGACAAGTTGTGGCCGGAATCAAAGTGGACGACGCTTGGCCGGCAATTGCAGGCGCTCGGCTACCGGGCGGTGCTGCCTGGCGGCAGTCCGGTGGAACGCGAGCGGGCGGGCCGGCTGGCGGCAGCGATTCCCGATGCCATTGCCGCCCCGCCGCTGTCGATCGCCGAACTGGCCGCGCTGCTTGCCGGCGCGCAAGCGGTGGTCGGCGTCGATACCGGGCTGAGCCATCTGGCCGTCGCGCTCAAGACGCCGACGGTGGCCCTGTACACCGCAACCGACCCGGGACTGACCGGGGTCCTTGGTAGCGGGTATTACCGGAATCTTGGTGGCAAGGCGCAGGTGCCGTCGTCCGCCGCCGTGTTTGAAGCACTACGCCCGGTATTGGCTGATGGCACGCCTCTTCTATAGTTTCGTCATCTATCTGGCGACACCGCTGATCCTATTGCGGCTGCTCTGGCGCGCGCGCAAGCAGCCGGAATATCTGCGCAACCTGGGCGAACGCTGGGGTTTTTATCGCCGGCCGGTGCCGGAAAAGCTGATCTGGGTGCATGCCGTTTCGGTTGGCGAGACGCGTGCCGCGCAGCCGCTCGTCGAGGCCTTGCAGCGCGCCTGGCCGGACCACCGCATCCTGCTCACCGGCATGACGCCAACCGGCCGCGCAGCGGGGTGCGAGGTCTATGGTGATCGATTGATCCGGGCCTATCTGCCCTACGACTACCCGGATGCGGTCGACCGTTTTTTCAGGCACTTTTCCCCATCCTTCGGGGTGCTGATGGAAACCGAGCTGTGGCCGAACCTGCTGGCCGCCGCGAAGCGGAGAGGCGTGCCAGTTGTCCTTGCCAATGCCCGTCTTTCGGAACGCTCGGCCCGCGGCTACGGAAAGATTGCGGTGCTGGCCGGTCCGGCTTTTTCGGCGCTCGCTGCGGTGGCTGCGCAGACGCCAGTCGATGCCAGGCGCCTTGCCGAACTTGGCGCGATCAATGTCAGCGTCTGTGGCAACCTGAAGTTCGACGTCACGCCGGCACCCGACAGGATCGCGCTGGGCCATGCCTGGCGTGAGGCGCTCGGCGAACGACCGGTATGGCTCGCGGCCAGTACCCGCGAAGGCGAGGAAGCGCTGGTCCTCGCGGCGTGGCGAATGGTCGCCGCCAGCGGTGCGTTGCCGGTTCCGCTGCTGGTCATTGTGCCGCGCCATCCGCAACGTTTTCCGGAAGTCGCCGCGCTGCTGGCGCGGAACGGTGTTGATTTCGTGCGCCGCAGCGACGGCTTGCCAGGCAGTGGAACGCCGGTCTGGCTGGGTGACAGCATGGGGGAAATGGCCGCTTATTACACGCTGGCGGATATTGCCTTCATTGGCGGCAGCCTCTTGCCGCTGGGCGGGCAGAACCTGATCGAGGCGGCGGCTTGCGGCTGCCCGGCAATCGTTGGTCCGCATACCTTCAATTTCCTGCAGGCCACCGAAGATGCGATCGCCGCCGGGGCAGCCCGCCGGGTCTATGACGGCGCCGGACTTGCAGCGGCGATCAGTCAGGCGTTCGGGAATGCCGGCGAACTGGCGGAAATGCACACTGCCGCCCTGCGTTTCGCGGCGGCGCATCGCGGCGCCACGGAACGGACGGTAGCGGTGATCCGCGCCGCTATTGCTGCGGCGTAGCCGCCGGGTCGAGCAGTGCGTTGGCGGCGACCACGTCGTCCTCGCTCAAGGTGCCGACCGCGGCCTTCAACCTGAGCTGGGACATCAGTGTATCGAGAACTGCCTTGGCCAGATCGCGGCGGGTGACGTACACCTGGTTGTCGGCATTCAGCACGTCGATGTTGATGCGCACACCGACTTCGAAGCCCAGCCGGTTGGATTCCAGCGACGATTGCGACGAAATCAGGGCCGCCCGGAGTGCACGCACCTGCGCCAGCCCATTCGCGGCGCCAAGGTATTGCTGGCGGGCCTGCAGGGCCGCGTTGCGCCGCGCCTGCTCGAGGGTCGATTCGGCTGCCGCACGGTTGGCGCTCGCTTCGCTCTGGCGGGAAACAACAGCGCCACCCTGGAAAATCGGCAGGTTGAGCTGAACGCCGACATTCTCAAAATTGGTTTCGAGCTGGCCGCCTACGGTCGACGCCAACG
>DATIUN010000020.1:0-7565 GCA_035466795.1 Azonexus sp.
TGCCAGAAAGGCGAACAGAGCTACGATAGCCAGGCGCATGGAAACGGGATCATTCGCCGAAGGTGTGGTAGACCAATGATAAAGCGTCCACCTGAATTTTCTTTGTCAATGCCACCTGCCCCCCCGCCGCGCCTCGCTTGATACCGGCGTAACCGATACCCAGTGTTTCCAGTGATGAATGGGATCCGCTAACCCTTGAGGGTTTCACGCAATTCGCGGCGGAGGATTTTCCCGATCGGCGTCTTGGGCAGCACATCGCGAAACTCGACATGGCGCGGCAGCTTGTAGCTGGTCAGGAGCGCGCGGCAATACTCGATCACCGCCTCTTTCGTCAGATCCTGATCCTTTTTGACGATCACCACCTTGACCGCCTCGCCAGATTTTTCGTCGGGCACGGCCACCACGGCACATTCGAGGACGCCGGGGTGGGCGGCGATGACAGCTTCGACCTCGTTGGGGTACACGTTGAATCCCGACACCAGAATCATGTCCTTCTTGCGGTCGGTGATGGTGACGCGGCCCCGATCGTCGAGGTGGCCGACGTCGCCGGTCTTCAGCCAGCCGTCATGCAACACGTTGGCGGTTTCGGCGGGGTTGTTCCAGTAGCCTTTCATGACCTGCGGGCCGCGCACGCAGATTTCGCCGGTGTGCCTTTCGATGTCACCGGCGCCGGTCCATACCGGCAATTCCGCAAATTCTTCGTCACGGATCGATACCTCGGTTGACGGCAGCGGCAAGCCGACCGTGCCGTCCCAGGCACTCCCAAGCGGCGTCGCGCAGGCGCCGGGCGAAGTCTCGGTCAGGCCGTAGGCTTCGGTGAGATAGTGGCCCGTCACCTGTTGCCAACGCTCGGCCACCGGCTTCAGCACGGCGGCGCCACCGCCGACCACCACCTTCAGCGCGGAAAAGTCGAGCCGGTCGAAACCGGGTGTGTTGAGCAGGCCGTTGAATAGCGTATTGACGCCAGTCATCGTCGTGAATTTCCAGTTGCCCATTTCCTTGACCAGCGCCGGCAGGTCGCGCGGATTGGTGATCAATACGCTGAGGCTGCCCCACTTCATGAACGACAGCGTCGAAGTCAGGCAGAAGATGTGGTACATCGGTAGCGGGGCAATGACGATTTCGCTGCCTTCCTTGAAACTGCCCGAGATCCAGACGCCGGTCTGTTCCAGATTGGCGAGAATGTTGCGATGGGTGAGCATCGCCCCCTTGGCGACGCCGGTCGTGCCGCCAGTGTACTGGAGGAAAGCAATGTCTTCGCTGCTCACGTCGACCGGATTGAAAGGTGCCGAACTGCCGCACTCGAGCGCGCTGGCAAGCGTGACGGCGCCGTCGATGTGCCAGTCGGGTACCATCTTCCTGACGTGCTTGATCACGAAATTGACCAGCCAGCGCTTCGGAATCGGCAGCATGTCACCGATCTGCGTGGTGATGACATGCTCGACCGGCGTGCGGCCAAGCACTTGCTGGAGGGTTTGGGCGAAGTTTTCGACGATGACGATGGCCCGGGTTCCGGAATCCTTCAACTGGTGTTCGAGTTCGCGCGGCGTGTACAGCGGATTGACATTCACCACCGTCATCCCGGCGCGCAGGATGCCGAACAGAACCACCGGGTATTGCAGCAGGTTCGGTGACATGACCGCCACTCGCTCGCCTCTGGCCATGCCCGGCAATCCCTGCAGAAAGGCCGCGAAAGCGCGCGATTTCCGTTCCAGTTCGGCATAGCTCATCGTGTAGCCGAGGTTGTGGTAGGCAGGCTTGTCGGCGAATTTGGCGAAGAGTTTGTCGAGCAGCTCCGGAATGGACCGGAACTGGTCCGGGTCGATCTCGGCCGGCATGCCTTGCGGATAATTCTTGAGCCAGATCCTGTTCATGACGATCCCCTTGTTGTCTGTCGAACTACCTATTGCAGCTTACTCCAGATCGATTTCCCCGCCACTTCGATCAGGACTGTTTTTCGAATGGCCTTATCCGTACGAGTTCCGGATCGTCGGCGTGGTCGATCAGGATGCGGCTGACGCGCTCCTGCCAGAGTTCGCCGAACAAGCGGAGGGCATCGACATCGGCGACGCCATCGAGGATGGCACCGAGCAGATTGCCGAGGCGCGGATCGGCGGGCACCATTTCAAGCCTTAAAGTGCAGTCGACCGCGACATTCGTATCCAGTCGCGTAAAAACCATGCCGTCTACACCATTGACCCCGAATTGCAGGAGGTTACGCCGGCTGTGACGCCCACCCAGCCCCTTGAAGCCACCGCTGCCGGCAGCGCCGGTGAGCAGTCCGGCGACACTGGCGATGACGCCGGATACGCCGCTTTCGAGCTCATCGCGGAGCGCGACCTTGATGTTTCCACGCAGCGGAATCCCGGCGCCGTAAAGAGCGCGCAGCGCACGTACCGTCATCAGCCAGGCGCCGGCGACGGTCGGGCAGGAATGGCCGGCCAGTCTGACGGCATCGGCAAAGCGGTATTCGATCAATCCCCCTTCTGCTGCGCCGAGCAATTCGGCCAGCGGGTCACGCAACGTGACGGCGGGAATCCGCGTGAAGAATTCGGGAAAGGCCATGGCGATCTCCTGTCGCTGCCAGTATGGGCGACCGGTAACGGCGTGGCTTTGATCCCGGTCAGGCGCGCTGGATCAGCTCGATTTTGTAGCCGTCCGGATCCTCGACAAAAGCGATGATGGTCGTGCCGTGCTTCATCGGCCCCGCTTCGCGCACCACCTTGCCGCCGCGCCCCCTGATTTCGGCGCAAGCCGCTGCCGCATCCGGCACCGCCAGCGCGATGTGGCCGTAGCCGGTGCCGAGATCGTAGGCCGGTGTATCCCAGTTGTGGGTCAGTTCCAGCACCGCGCCTTCGCTTTCCGGTCCGTAACCGACGAAGGCCAGCGTGAAGCGGCCCTCCGGGTAGTCGCTGCGACGCAGCAATTGCATGCCGAGAACTTCGGTATAGAAAGCGAGCGACCGGTCGAGGTCGCCGACGCGGAGCATGGTGTGCAGAATGCGCATGGTGTCTTCCCTGGGCTTCTAGATCTGTGGAATCCGCCGGGCGAGCTGGCGCAGTTCAAGCCGGCGCACTCGCCAGTCGGGGCAAAGCTGTTCGACGACAGACCAGAAACGCGGACTGTGGTTCATTTCCCTGAGGTGCGCCAGTTCGTGGGCGACGACGTAATCGACGACCGGCAGCGGCATCAGGATCAGGCGCCAGTTCAGCGCGATGCCGCCATGATGGCTGCAGCTGCCCCAGCGCGTGCGGGCTGCCGACAGGCGTAGCGGCGGCAGCGCAACGCCGAGCTGCGGCGCGTAATGGGCGAGTCGTTCGGTGAAGACGAGACGGGCTTTCTCGCGCAGCGCCTTTTCGAGCACGACGCGCGCGTCGACGGCAGGCGGGACGAAGAGATGCAGCTTCGGGTCGCTGAACAGCCAGCGCTGCCGGCTGCCCGGCGTGACGGTCACGGTCAACGCCGCGCCGAGGGCAAAAATCACCGTGCCGTCGGCGATCGCCAGTTTTTCCGGGGCGGCGCGGCTGCGCCAGTCGGCGAGTTTGTCGAGCACCCACTGGCCGTGTTCGCGGATCAGGGATTCGATGTCGCCAAGCCGCGCCTGCTGGGGAGCACCGACGCGCAGGCCGCGCTGGTCGATGGTCAGCCCGATGGTGCGCCGCCGGCTGCGCCGCAGGTGGTAGTCGACCTCCTGGCCGGCAATCGCGATGCGGCGTGCTGCCTCAGGCTGCGCTGGTCTTGGCATCCGCGTAGCGATGCGGCGAGATCCGTCGCATCTCGCCTTCGATCCAGTTTTCGACACGCTGATTGACTTCGGCTTCGGAGAGGCCGGTCGCGTCGAAGGCGGGGCCGATACTGATGGTCACGATGCCGGGATTCTTGATGAAGGCCTGGCGCGGCCACAATTCGCCGGAATTGTGGGCGACCGGCACCACCTTGCAGCCGACCTGGGTCGCCAGATAAGCACCGCCCGATTTGTAGCGCCGAGTCTCGCCGGGTGCGACGCGGGTTCCTTCCGGGAAGATGATCACGTAAAAACCCTTCTTCAGCCGTTCGCGCCCCTGCTCGGCGACCAGATCGAGCGCCTGCTTGCCGGCTGCGCGGTCGATCGAAATCATCTTCATCGCGCCCAGACCCCAACCGATCAGCGGCACGCGCAGCAACTCCTTCTTGAGCACGAAGACGCAGTAGGCGCCCTTGGGAACATAATCCTGAATGGTCATCGTTTCCCACGCCGACTGGTGCTTGGAAAGAATGACACAAGGCTCCTGCGGCATGTTCTCGAGACCGACCACCCGCGGCCGGATGCCGAGCAGGTTCTCGACGCCCCACTGGATGCCGAGGCGCCACAGCTTGCCGAAGTGGTAGCCCCATAGTCCGCGCAGAACGAGGGCGGCAACGATGACCAGCGGCGCGACGAGCAGAGTCCATAGCGCCCCCCAGATGGCGAAGAGAACCGAACGCAGAATGCTCACTTCTTTTTGACCCCCAGAATGTGGTCGACCGCGGCAGCAAGATCCGCGAACTCGAGAGTACCCGCGGGCAGATTGCCCGCGGCCGACGTTTTTTCGCCCTTGCCGGTGCGCACCAGCATGGGAAGGCAACCGACCTTGGCGCAGGACTGCAGGTCACGCAGCGAATCGCCGATCGCCGGCACGCCATTCAAGTCGACATTGAGCGTTTCGGAAATGCGCTTGAACATGCCGGATTTCGGCTTGCGGCATTCGCAGTTCGAATCTGCCGTGTGCGGGCAGTAAAAAATCGCCCCCAAGCGCCCGCCGGCGGTAAATAGCGCCTTGTTCATCTTCTCGTGGATGGCGTTCAGGGTGTCCATGTCGAACAAGCCGCGCCCGATGCCGGACTGGTTGGTCGCCACGACCACGCGATAGCCGTTCTGGTTGAGCCGGGCGATGGCTTCCAGGCTGCCGGGAATCGGCTTCCACTCGGCCGGGCTCTTGATGAACTGGGCCGAATCGAAGTTGATGACGCCGTCGCGGTCGAGGATGACGAGTTTTTTCATGCGGAGAGCTTCGAGAGGTCGGCGACCTGGTTCATCGCCGCATGCAGCATGGCCAGCAGGCCGAGCCGGTTGGCGCGCAGCGCCGGGTCGTCGGCATTGACCATGACGACGTCGAAGAAGCTGTCGACCGGTGCCCGCAGTGCGGCCAGCGCCTGCAACGATTCGCTGTAGTCGCCGGTGACGAAGGCGGCATCGGCCTGCGGCACGACGTCGACCAGCGCCGCATGCAGCGCGACCTCGGCGGCTTCCCTGAGCAGCGCGGTATCGACCCAGGCATCGACGCTGTCCTCGACCTTCTTCAGGATGTTGCCGACCCGCTTGTTGGCGGCGGCCAGCGCGGCGGCTTCCGGCAGCGCCGAGAAGGCGCGCACGGCGGCGAGGCGTTTCGGAATGTCACCGAGGCGCTGCGGCCGTTGCGAGACCACGGCATCGACTTCCTGCGCCGTGTAGCCCTGTTCGCGCAGGCTGCCGGCGAGGCGGTCGTAGATGAAGTCGGCGAGCGCCGATTCGGCCGGCTTGAAGCCGTCGATCGCGGCAAACGCGCTGGCTGCTGCGGTCAACAGTTCGTTGAGCGGCAAATTCAGGTTGCCTTCGCTCAGCATGCGGATGGCGCCCAGGGCATGGCGGCGCAGCGCGAACGGGTCGCGGTCGCCGGTCGGAATCTGGCCGATGCCGAACATGCCGACCAGCGTTTCCAGCTTGTCGGCCAGCGCCACGACGGTACCGACCTTGCCGCGCGGCAGGCTGTCGCCGGCGAAGCGCGGCTTGTAGTGATCCTCGATGGCGTCGGCGATGTCGTTGGCCAGCCCGTCATGCAGCGCGTAGTAGCGGCCCATGATGCCCTGCAGTTCGGGAAACTCGCCGACCATGTCGGTCAGCAGGTCGGCCTTGGCCAGCAGTGCGGCCTGTTCGGCATGCAGGGCAAGGCTTTCGCCGCCCAGTTGCTGACCAATAGCCTTGGCGATGGCGCAGACGCGCTGGACGCGCTCGCCCTGGGTGCCCAGCTTGTTGTGATAGACGACCTTGGCCAGATTGAGGACGCGCGATTCGAGCGTCTTTTTGCGATCCTGGTCGAAGAAAAACTTGGCGTCGGCCAGGCGCGGGCGGACGACGCGCTCGTTGCCGCCGATCACCGCGCTCGGGTCGGCCGGGCTGATGTTGCTGACGACGAGAAACTTGTTGGTCAGCTTGCCGGCGGCGTCGAGCAGCGGAAAGTATTTCTGGTTGGCCTTCATGGTCAGGATCAGGCATTCCTGCGGCACGGCGAGGAACTCGGCCTCGAACTGGCCGATCAGCACGTTCGGTCGCTCGACCAGGGCGGTGACTTCATCGAGCAGCGCATCATCATCGATTGGCTTGCCGCCCGCCTTCGCCGCAGCGATTGCCAGCTGGCGGGCGATCTCGGCGCGGCGCTCGGCGAAGGAGGCGATCACCGCGCCGTCGCTGGCCAGCTTGGCGGCGTATTCATCAGCATTGGCAAAAACCACCGGCTCGACGGCCGCTTCAAAGCGGTGGCCGTGCGTTTGGCGACCGGACTCCAGGCCGAGTACGGAAACCGGAACGACATCGGCGCCGTGCAGCGCGACCAGCGCATGCGCCGGACGGACGAAATTGACACTGCTCCAGCCATCGGCGAGCTGGTAGCCCATGACCTTGGGAATGGGCAGTGCGGCGAGCGCCGCTTCGATGGCCTTCTGCAGCCCTTCCGCCAGCGTCGCGCCCTTGGCCAGGCTGTCGTAGAACAGGATGTCGGCCTTGCCGTCGTTCTCGCGGCGCAAGGCGGCGACAGCCGAGGCATCGGCACCGAGGGCGGCGAGCTTCTTGAGCAGTGCCGGCGTGGCATTGCCGGCAGCGTCGAGGCCGACAGCCACCGGCATCAGCTTCTGCACCACCGGCTTGTCGGCGGCGACGGCAGCGACATCGGTGAGGTGGGCGGCAAGGCGGCGCGGCGAGGCGTAGGCGGTGGCTGTTGCGGTCGACGGCGCCAGGCCGGCATTTTTCAGGGAATTGGCCAGCGCGGCGGCAAAGGCTTCGCCCAGCTTCTTCAGCGCCTTCGGCGGCAGTTCCTCGACGAACAGTTCGACGAGCAGATTCTTGGCAGTCATGTTCAGGCAGCTTTCTTTTCAATCTGGGCGAGGACTTCGGCGGCCCATTCCCGGGGCGCCATCGGGAAGCCGAGGCGGGCACGGGAATCAAGGTAGGCTTGCGCCACGGCGCGCGCCAGGTTGCGGATGCGGCCGATGTAGGCGGCGCGCTCGGTCACCGAAATCGCACCACGCGCGTCGAGCAGGTTGAAGGTGTGCGCGGCCTTGAGCACCTGTTCGTAGGCGGGCAGCGCCAGTTGGGCGCCCATCAGGCTGATGGCGGTTTCTTCATGCTTGCCGAAGGCATGGAAAAGGAATTCGACATTGCTGTGCTCGAAATTGTAGGCGGACTGCTCGACTTCGTTCTGGTGATAGACGTCGCCATAAGTCAAGCCATCGGTCCACGTCAGGTCATAGACGTTCTCGACGCCCTGCAGGTACATGGCCAGGCGTTCGATACC
>DATIUN010000021.1:0-3196 GCA_035466795.1 Azonexus sp.
TCCTTGACCGCCTGGCCGACTTGGACGAACGCTTCGGTGCCCGGCGATGCCGAGCGATAGAAGGTACCAACCATCGGCGACTTGACGACGTGGCCTTCCGGCAGAGCGTCATCCTCGTCGAGATTCACCGACGACACACCGGCCGGCGCTGCGATCGGCGCAGCCGTTGGAGCGGCATAGTGCTGCACCGGGGCAGCAACCGCCGTACCATAATGCTTGGCAATGCGCACCCGTTCCTCGCCTTCGGTCACTTCAAGTTCGGAAATACCTGACTCCTGAACGAGGTCGATGAGTTTCTTGAGTTTGCGCAGATCCATGAAATCTCCTTTCTGTCTTGCGTCGATCCGAGGCAAGCGCCGGCTTCCGCCGGTCTATTCAATATTGAGTTTGTTGAGCAGGAATTCGAGCGCCAGCAAATAGCCCTGATCACCCAGGCCACTGATGACCCCGACAGCCAGGTCGGAAAAATAGGAATGGTGCCGGAAAGGCTCCCGGGCATGCACGTTCGAGAGGTGCACCTCGACGAAGGGGATGCTTACCGCGGCCAGTGCATCGCGTAATGCCACACTGGTATGGGTGTAGGCCGCGGGATTGATGATGATGGCCCGCACTCCCTGTTCGCGGGCGGCGTGAATGCGCTCGACCAAGGCGCCTTCGTGATTGCTCTGGAAGGATTCGAGATCGACACCGACGCCGTCGGCCATGCGCGCCAGCGCCAGATTGATGTCCGCCAGCGTCACTTGTCCGTAGTGTTCTGGCTCGCGGGTGCCAAGCAGATTGAGATTCGGCCCGTGAATTACCAGAATTCGCGGTTTATCGACTGGCTTGGAAGCGGCTTTTTGCTTCTTCATGACTGCAAGTTTGCCGTAAATCGCTGCAACTTGTCCAGCCTATTCCGGAATGAGGGCGCGCAGGGCTTCGGCGCGGATGCGCTCCCGAGGCCGGCCATCGCGGTGCTTCATGACCACCCGCTCAAGTTGCGGAGGATAGATGACCAGATTGGCATCCGCGGTATCGGTTTCCATGACCAGGACCGCTTCGGCGCGCTCGTTGCGCGGCTCGGCATGTTCGAAAGCGATGCCGCGATTGAGCAGAAAGATTTCGACTTCTTTCGCGCTGTCCGCGAACAGCAGAATGTCGATGTGCGAATGCTCACCGGCCGTGCCGTCGAGGACCGAACCGGCGAGATAGGGCGAATAATCGGCAAGCAGTTCCAGCAAGCCGAGCGCGGTCTGGCGCAATGCAAGGATCAGTTCCGGATGCCCTTCTTCCTGATAAAGACCGCGATAGACGCGCAACTCCGCCTCGACCTCGGCATTATCCGGATAGGCGGTGTGTTCGGGCAGGCCCAACTGCCGGGCCGCCTTGCGCTTGGCCTGGTGAAAATCGACAATGCCATCCTCCGCCATCAGGCGCGCCGCCGCGCTGGCGATGCTGGCCCGGGTGCTGGCACTGGTTCGTGGCCGTTCAGGACGGGGCATTGGGCAAATGGATCAGGGTAGAATCGCCCCCATTCTAACGGGTCTCGGTAACATGCACATTCATATTCTGGGTATCTGCGGCACTTTCATGGGCGGCGTCGCGCAGCTGGCGGTGGCTTCCGGCCACAAGGTGACCGGCTGCGACGCCAACGTCTATCCGCCGATGAGCGACCAGTTGCGCAGTGCCGGCGTCGACCTGATCGAAGGCTTCGATACCAGCCAGCTGGCCCTGCAACCCGATGTTTTTGTCGTCGGCAACGCGATTTCGCGCGGCAATCCGCTGCTCGAGGCGATTCTCGACCAAGGCCTGCCTTATGTCTCCGGGCCGCAATGGCTGGCCGACCATGTGCTGCAGGGACGCTGGGTTCTCGGCGTTGCCGGCACGCACGGCAAGACCACCACCGCCTCGATGCTGGCCTGGATTCTCGAAGACGCCAACATGGCGCCGGGTTTCCTGATCGGCGGCGTGCCGCTGAATTTCGGCGTCTCGGCCCGCCTCGGCGACACGCCCTTCTTCGTGATCGAGGCTGATGAATACGACACGGCTTTTTGCGACAAGCGTTCCAAATTCGTCCATTACCGGCCACGGACGGCCGTCCTGAACAATCTTGAATTCGATCACGCCGACATCTTCAGTGATCTGGCAGCGATCGAGACGCAATTCCACCATCTGGTGCGGACCCTGCCCCAATCCGGCCTGATCGTTTCCAATGCGGCCGAGGCCAGCCTGGAGCGCGTGCTGCAACGCGGCTGCTGGACGCCGGTCGAACGCTTCAACGACCCGGCCGGCTATCGGGTGACCGGCGACGACGCCCGGGGTGAACTGACACTACATGGCCCCGAAGGAAGAATCGGTCGCACCGTCTGGCGACTCTCCGGCGAACACAATCGTGCCAATGCCTGTGCCGCTTTGCTCGCCGCCCGTCATGTCGGCATATCGTTGGCCCATGGGCTGGATGCGCTGTCCCGTTTCGTCAATGTCAAGCGGCGCATGGAAGTTCGCGGCGAAGTGAGCGGCGTCACGGTCTATGACGATTTCGCCCATCATCCGACAGCCATTGCCACTACCGTCGCCGGCCTGCGCCGCAAGGTCGGCAATGCCCGCATTCTCGCCGTGCTCGAACCACGTTCGAACACCATGAAGCTGGGCACGATGAAAGCGCAGTTGCCGGACAGCCTGCGCGAAGTCGATATCGCCTTCTGCTACGCCGGCAACCTCGGCTGGGATGCCCGCGAGGCGCTGGCCCCGATGGGCGAGGGCGCCATCGTCGAAGAGGATCTGGCTCGCCTGGTCGACCAGATCGTCATCGCCGCGCAACCGGGCGACCATATCCTGGTCATGAGCAACGGCGGCTTTGGCGGCATACACGGCAAGATTCTGGCCGGACTCTCCGAATAAAAACGCCGGTTGGCCGAAATCCTGCGCTCAGCCGGGCCTGCTGCGGTCAACCGTAAAAATGGGCCAGAAATGAAAAAGGCGCGGCGAGGTTTCCCTCCCGCGCCTTTTTGTTGCATCGGGATTAGCGCTCCATCGATTCCACCACGGCGAGCGCGGTCATGTTGACCAAGCGACGAACTGTCGCCGTCGCGGTCATCACATGCACCGGAAGGGCGGCACCGAGAAGGATGGGGCCGATGGTCACCCCTTCGCCGCCGGTCATCTTGATCAGGTTGTAGCTGATATTGGCGGCATCGATATTCGGCATGATCAGCAG